>JAOUDU010000302.1 GCA_029859085.1 Gammaproteobacteria bacterium
TCAATATCCTGGGCAAGAATCCTGCGGAGCTGTTTGCCGAATTTGAAGGCCGCGTGCAGTACTCGAGTTCAGGCGACGTGAAGTATCACCAGGGCTTCTCCTCCAACGTGATGACCCCCGGCGGGGAGGTACACCTTGCGCTGTCCTTCAACCCGTCCCACCTGGAGATCGTTTCCCCGGTGGCGGAGGGCTCGGTGCGGGCGCGGCAGGAACGGCGCAATGACAAGACCGGCGACCTGGTGGTGCCGATCATCCTTCACGGCGATGCGGCATTCGCAGGCCAGGGTGTGGTGATGGAGACATTCCAGATGTCCCAGACCCGGGCGTACACAACCGGTGGCACCATCCATATCGTTCTGAACAACCAGGTGGGTTTCACCACCCACCGGCGCGAGGATGCCCGCTCCACTGAGTACTGCACCGATATCGCCAAGATGGTCCAGGCGCCGATTTTCCATGTGAATGCCGATGATCCCGAGGCGGTGCTGTTCGTTACCCAGATGGCGGTGGACTTCCGCACCCAGTTCAAGAAGGACGTGGTGATAGACCTGATCTGCTATCGCCGCCGGGGCCACAACGAGGCGGATGAACCCTCGGTAACGCAGCCGCTGATGTACACCCGGATCCGCAAGCACAAGACGACCCGCGACCTGTATGCCGCCAGGCTCATCGACTCGGGAATCCTGACCGAGGCCGAAGACCAGTTCATGGTGGAGCGATACCGCGAGTCCCTGGACCGGGGTGAACCCATGGTCAGCAGCCTGGTATCGGAACCGAACAAGACACTTTTTGTGGACTGGTCTCCGTACCTCGGCCATGTCTGGACCATGCCCGCCGAGACCGGGATGGATATCAAGGAGCTGCAGAGCCTGGCCCATGACACCAACGTGCCGCCGGACAACTTCCCGCTGCAGAAACAGGTGGCCAAAATACTGGAGGACCGGCGCAAGATGGCGGCGGGGGCCATGCCGCTGAACTGGGGCTTTGCGGAGACCCTGGCCTACGCCGCCCTGCTGAAGCAGGGATACCCGGTGCGCCTTACCGGCCAGGACGTGGGTCGCGGCACATTTTCCCATCGGCACGCAGTGCTGCACAACCAGAAAACCGGCAAGACGTACCGCCCGCTGCAACATATCGGGCGCGGCCAGGCCAGGTTCAGGATCTACGATTCCCTGCTCTCCGAGGAGGCCGTGCTCGCCTTCGAGTACGGCTATTCCACCACCTTGCCCCAGGGCCTGGTGATCTGGGAGGCGCAGTTCGGCGACTTCGCCAACGGCGCGCAGGTGGTGATCGACCAGTTCATAACCAGCGGTGAACACAAGTGGCAGCGCCTCAGCGGCCTGACCATGTTGTTGCCTCACGGCTACGAAGGGCAGGGGCCCGAGCACTCCTCGGCCCGGCTGGAACGGTTCATGCAGTTGTGCGCCGAGCACAATATCCAGGTGTGCGTCCCCACCACGCCGGCCCAGGTGTTCCACATGCTCAGGCGCCAGGCGATCCGGCCCCTGCGCAAGCCCCTCATCGTGATGTCACCAAAGAGCCTGCTGCGGCACAAGGAGGCGATTTCCACCCTGGAGGAACTGGCCGAGGGCCGGTTTTTCAACGTGCTGGACGAGACCGACGACATCGACAAATCCGCGGTCACGCGGGTGATCCTGTGCAGCGGCAAGGTGTTTTACGACCTGCGCGCGGCCAGGCGCGAGCGGGGTATCGAGACTGTAGCTATCCTGCGACTGGAGCAGCTCTACCCCTTCCCGGAGGAGGAACTGCTCGAGGTGCTGGGCGCATATCCGAACATCGATGATGCCATATGGTGCCAGGAAGAGCCCATGAACCAGGGCGCCTGGTACTCCAGCCAGCACCATATGCGCCGCGTTATCCACCAGCACCGGCGGGACGTTTACCTGCGTTATGTGGGCCGGGATCCCTCGGCGGCGCCGGCGGCGGGTTACATGGCGCTGCATGTAGCCCAGCAGGACCAATTCATCAACGAAGCGCTGGCTGCCGACAAGCCGGCCAACGATCAGTAGAGCAGGGAATCGAAATGGCTATTGAAATTAAAGCGCCGGCTTTTCCAGAGTCCGTTGCGGACGGCGAAATCGCCAGCTGGCACAAGGCCGAGGGTGATGCAGTCGCCCGGGATGAATTGATAGTCGAAATCGAAACTGACAAGGTGGTGATGGAGGTGCTGGCGCCGGAGGATGGCGTTATCGCCAAAATTCTCGCCCGGGAGGGGGATACCGTCCAGAGCGAGCAGCCGCTGGCAACCCTGGAGCCCGGTGCGGCCGCCGCCGGCAAGGCAACTGCAAAGGCACCTGCCGCCGCGGCACCCGCGACAAGCAGCAGCGATGCTGCGGATCTCGCCGGCCCGGCCGTGAGGCAATTGCTGGAGGAACACAAGCTCGACCCGGCCCGGATCAGCGGCAGCGGCAAGGGTGGCCGTATCCTCAAGGAAGATATCCTGGCTCACCTCAAGACGCTGGAAAGCCAACCGGCCGTGGCACCGGTCACCGCCGCCATTCCCGAGGCCCCCACCGGCCCCTCCAGCGAGCGGGTGGAGAAGCGGGTACCGATGACCCGCATGCGCGCCAAGATCGCCGAGCGGCTGCTCAATGCCACCCAGCAGACAGCGATGCTCACCACCTTCAACGAGGTCAATATGGCGCCGGTGATGGCGCTGCGAGCCAAGTACAAGGACCAGTTCGAGAAAGTCCACAACGGGACCCGCCTGGGATTCATGGGCTTTTTTGTCAAGGCGGCCTGCGAGGCGCTGAAGCGCTTCCCCGCGGTTAACGCCTCCATCGATGGCAGCGACGTGGTCTACCACGGTTACCAGGATATCGGTGTCGCGGTATCAACCGAGAACGGCCTGGTGGTGCCGGTGTTGCGGGACGCGGATTTCATGAGCCTGGCCGATGTCGAGGCGGCCATCCGCGACCTGGGGATCCGCGCGAAGGACAACAAGCTCACAATCGAGGACATGACCGGCGGCACCTTCACCGTGACCAATGGCGGCGTGTTCGGCTCGCTTCTTTCCACCCCGATCCTCAATCCGCCCCAGACAGGGATCCTGGGCATGCACAAGATCCAGGACCGCCCGATGGCGGTGAATGGCCAGGTCGTTATCCTGCCGATGATGAATCTTGCGCTGTCCTACGACCACCGCCTGATCGATGGCAAGACGGCTGTGCAGTTCCTGGTGGCCATCAAGGACCTGATAGAGGACCCGGCACGTATCCTGCTGCAGTTGTAAGCGAGTCGCAAGCAATTGGCAGCATAGCGAACAGACAGGACTGGAAAGAAATTATGGCTGAGAAATACGATGTTGTGGTGATAGGGGCCGGTCCCGCCGGCTATGTGGCCGCGATCCGGGCCGCCCAGCTGGGCTTGTCCACCGCCTGCGTGGAACAGTGGCTGGACGCAAAAGGCAAGGTCCGCCTGGGTGGCACCTGCCTGAACGTCGGCTGCATTCCCTCCAAGGCGCTGCTGGACAGCAGTTACAAGTATGCCGAGGCCCGGGATCACCTGGCAGTGCACGGTATCAGCGTCAAGGGCGCCAGTATCGACGTGCCCGCGATGATCAAGCGCAAGGAGGGCATCGTGGAGCAGCTGACCGGTGGCATCGCCGGCCTGTTCAAGCACAACGGTGTCACTGCCATTTCCGGCACCGGCAAGGTGCTTTCCGGTACCCGGGTTGAAGTGACCGACAAGGACGGCAAGGTACAGGTGATCGCCGCCGCCAATATTATTATCGCCGCGGGCTCCCTGCCGGTGGCGATACCCCCGGCCCCGGTGGATAACGAGTACATTATCGATTCAACCGGCGCGCTCGAGTTGACCGAGGTGCCGCGGCGCCTGGGCGTTATCGGTGCCGGGGTGATCGGTCTTGAACTCGGCAGCGTCTGGGCGCGGCTGGGTTCCGAAGTGGTCATGCTCGAGGCGCTGGATGAATTCCTGCCGATGATGGACCAGCAGATAGCAAAGGAAGCGGGCAAGATATTCAAGAAGCAGGGCCTGGATATACGCCTGGGTACCCGGGTCACGGGCGCGCAGGTGAAGGACGGCGCCGTAGTGGTCAACTACAGCACCGCGAGCGGTGACCAGGTCGAGACCTTTGACAAGCTGATCGTGGCGGTCGGGCGCAAACCCCGCTCGCAGGAATTGTTTGCCACCGACAGCGGCCTGACCCTGGACGAGCGGGGCTATATTTTCGTCAACGACTATTGCGAGACCGAGGCGCCCCATATTTTTGCCGTGGGCGACGTGGTGCGCGGCCCCATGCTGGCCCACAAGGGATCCGAGGAAGGGGTGATGGTCGCCGAGCGGATAGCCGGCAAAAAAACCCAGATGAATTACGACTGCATTCCATCGATAATCTACACCCACCCGGAAGTCGCGGCAGTGGGCCGGACCGAGCAGGAACTCAAGGCTGATGGTGTGCCCTACAAGAGCGGCGTGTTCCCATTCGCCGCAAGCGGCAGGGCCCTGGCATCCAACGACGCCGAGGGCATGGTCAAGCTGCTCGCCCATGCCGACAATGACAGGATCCTGGGTTGCCATATCGTCGGCCCCTCCGCCGCCGACCTCGTACAACAGGTGGTGATCGCGATGGAGTTCGGCGCCAGCGCGGAAGAC
>JAOUDU010000303.1 GCA_029859085.1 Gammaproteobacteria bacterium
CGCTTCGCGCTGGCCTCCACCTGCAGCGGGGCATGGTGGCCGCCTTCCTGCAGCGCCAGGCTGGCCAGCAGTTCACCGGCCGCAATGGCGGGCAACAGCCGTTGTTTCTGCTCGGTACTGCCAAGCTGTGCAACCAGGGTAGCGGCAACCAGCACTGTCGATTCCAGGGGGCTGGCGCTGAGATTGCGCCCGACCTGTTCCAGCACCAGGCCCAGGCCTGTATAACCGTAGCCGAGGCCGCCGAACTCCTCGGGAATGGCGATACCCGCCCAGCCCATCCCGGCCATCTCGGCCCAGACCTCGCTGGCAAAGCCCTGCTCGCTGCCGCTGTCGCGCAGCGCACGCAGCTGCGCGACCGTTGCCTTCTCCGCCAGGAACCCGGCGGCCGACTCTTTGAGCATTACCTGCTCTTCATTCAATACCAGTGCCATGATCTCATCGTCCTCGTCAATTCGCCGTTTTTGGGTATTCCGTCAGGCGTCAGGCAGGCCAAGCACGCGCTTGGCAATAATGTTCAACTGCACCTCGGAGGTGCCGCCCTCGATAGAGTTGCCCTTGGAGCGCAGCCAGTCCCGGCTGACTACGCCACCGCAGTACTCGTCGCCATCCCAGCCCAGGGCCGGTTCGCCCAGGGCCGCCAGGTTCAACTCGTTGCGGCGCTTGTTCAGCTCGGTGCCGTAGTACTTGAAGATGGAAGAGGCGGCGCCGAGGCCCTGCCCTGCCTTCGCCTCGTCACCCACCCGCGCCATGGTCGCCCCGAAGACCAGGGTGTCCAGCTGGTACTGGGCTATCGCCTGGCGCAGCACGCCGTTCGCCAGCCGGCCGGTGGCATCGGCGCCCATGGCTTCCACCGCCATCTGCCCGACGGATTTCCCGGGGGCGGCGCCGAAGCTGGAGATCATCTCGCGCTCGTGGGTCAGCAGGTACTTGGCGATGGCCCAGCCCTTGCCCTCCTCGCCGATGAGGTTGGTTTTATAGGCCTTCACATTGTCGAAGAAGGTCTCGCAGAACGGTGAGGAGCCGCTGATCAGCCTGATCGGGCGGGTGGTCACGCCGGGGCTCGCCATGTCGAACAGGACGAAACTGATGCCCTCGTGCTTGCTGCCGCTGTTGTCGGTGCGCACCAGGCAGAATATCCAGTCGGCCTTGTCAGCGTAGGAGGTCCAGATTTTCTGGCCGTTGATCAGGTAGTGGTCGCCCTTGTCCTCGGCCTTGGTCGCCAGGCTGGCCAGGTCGGAGCCGGCGTTGGGTTCCGAGTAGCCCTGGCACCAGCGAATTTCACCGCGGGCGATTTTTGGCAGGTGATCGAGCTTCTGCGCCTCTGAGCCGAAATGCAGCAGCGCCGGGCCCAGCATGGATATGCCGAAGCTGTCCAGGGGGCTGCGGGCGTCGATCCGGGCCATCTCCTGCCGCAGGATCTTCACTTCCTCCTTGTCGAGGCCACCACCGCCGTATTCCCTGGGCCAGTGGGGCACGGTCCAGCCCCGGGCCGCCATGCGATCACACCATATTTTCTGGTCGGGATGGTCGATCTCGGGATTGCGCCCACCGTTATAAAGGTCATCGAAGCCTTTGGCGGGTGTGCGCATGCTGGCCGGGCAGTTCTGCTCCAGCCAGGCCCGCGTTTCCTGGCGGAACTGTTCTAGGTCGCTCACGGGATTACCTCGTTTTTCGCTACAGGATGCCATCCACCGGGTTCGGGCCGGGCGATAGGGCATCCTCATTATAGACACGGGGCTCCCGCGGTAACGCGAGGGCCCCAAAACCGGGTTTGAACATACAGTATGTTTTGCTTTCGCTCAAGTATCTTTTGGTGATGGATCCCGTGGCATCACCGGTCTCTGCTCGCCAGGCCGGACCCGAAGGACATACCCGGACCCCGGCCGACATCGAGCCGGGCCCTCGCCCCTGCGACAACGTGTCACACGCACCGCGGCGCCCCGCCTAATATACTGCGCCCGATTTTTGACTGCCGACCGGGAGCGCCCCATGCCGAATTTTCGCCTTTACCTCGCGATCGCCGCGGTCTGCGCCTCCCTTTCCGCCCGGGCCCAACACCCGAACGACCAAATGGAGGAGTTGGTGGTCACCGCCACCCACTCCACCCGCACCATCGATGTCACCAACGCACTGGTGATCTCCCCCGACGTGGCGCAGCTGTTGAAGGAGGCCCCTGGCGCCAGCGTCAACAGCAACGGCCCACTGACCGGGATACCCCAGTACCGGGGCATGTACGGCCCCCGCATCGCGACCGCGATCGACGGCAACCAGTTGGCGCCGTCCGGCCCGAACTGGATGGACCCACCGATATCCTATGTGGCGGCGGCCCAGCTCGCCTCGCTGGAGGTTTACCGCGGCATCGTACCCGTCAGCGTGGCGCAGGAGTCCATTGGTGGCGCCATCGACGCCAGGGTCGAAAAAGGCAGCTTCGGTGACCACAGCGACTTCGACCTCAACGGCCGGGTCATGAGCAGCGTCCAGTCGGTCAACGGGGGCTATAACCTGAACACCAGCCTCTATGCCAGCAATGACCAGCACCGGCTCAAGCTGGCAGCGCTGACCGAGAGCGGTGACAATGCCGCTTTCCCCGGGGGGCAAATCCTGCCGACGCAATACCGGCGCGACCGCTACGACGTGGGCTACGGCTTTCGCAGCGGGCCCCACACCCTCCAGCTCGACTACGGCAATAGCGATACCGGGCAAACCGGCACCCCCGCACTGCCGATGGACATCCGCTACATCCGGGGCGACCTGTACAACCTGGGCTACCGCTTCGAGGCGGACCCGGACACCGCCGTTGAGCTGGCGCTCTATGGCAGCGAGCTGCGCCACAGTATGGATAACTACCACCTGCGCCAGGCGCCGGCCTCGCCGGCCGACTGGCGTCGCAACACGGCCAGAAGCGACAACGCGGGATTCAGGCTGCAGGCCACCCGAGACGATGCCACGGGCACCTGGCGAGCGGGGACCGATGGTTTCGACTCGACCCACGATTCGGACATCGACAACCCCAACAACCCGATGTTCTTTGTGGTGAACTTCAATTCCGCCGAACGCCGGGTGCTGGGAGCCTACCTCGAGAGGCAACAGGAACTGGGTGCGGACTGGAAGACCGAGTTCGGCCTTCGCTACAACCGCGTCTCCATGGACGCGGGCAAAGTGGACGGCACCCCGGCCCAGATGATGCCCCCGGCGCAGATGCTGCGGGACGAGTTCAACAATGCCCGGCGCAGCCAGAACGACGACAATATCGACCTGTTCGCCAAAACCTGGCTGCAGACGGGCGCCAACAGCAGCTGGTACCTGGGCCTGGCCCGGAAGAACCGCTCCCCCAGCTACCAGGAGCGCTACCTGTGGCTGCCGCTGGAGGCCACCGGCGGCCTGGCGGACGGCTACACCTATACCGGTAATATCGAGCTGGACCCGGAAACCTCCAACCAGGTCGAGTTCGGCCTGGATTACGCCAGCGGCCCGCTGACCCTGTCGCCGCGCCTTTTTTACAACCGGGTGGACAACTATATCCAGGGCACTCCCAGCGAGTCCGCCCCGGCGGTCATGTTCGTGGCGATGATGAACAGGATGAACGGCACCGACAATCCGCCGCCCCTGCAATTCAATAACGTCGATGCAAGGCTCTACGGCTTCGACATGGACTGGGCCCTGCAACTGGATCAGAGCTGGGCGCTGTCGGGGATCGTCAATTATGTGCGCGGCGAGCGCGATGACATCGACGACAACCTCTACCGCATCGCCCCACCCAACGCCACCCTCCGCCTGGGCTACGCCCGTGCCGGCTGGAGCGCCTCGGTGGAGGGCGTTGTATACGCCGCGCAAAACCAGGTCAGCGCGACCAACGATGAGCAGAAGACATCCGGGTATGGCATCGTCAACCTGAGCGCCACCTGGCAGGCCACCACCGACCTGCAACTGGCAGCGGGTGTGGACAACGTGTTTGACCGCGAGTACCGCGACCACCTCAACGGCTATAACCGGGCCGCCAACCCCGACATCGCGCGGGGCGAACGCCTGCCCGGATACGGCATCAACGCCTTCGCCCGCGCGATCTACCGGTTCTGAGCGCAGGCGGCTCGAGACAAAACGGCCGCCGGCGACTGTTCACAGGCGGCCCTTACCGCTAAACTCGGCCCGCCTGCACACTTCTTTTACTATAATAAGCAGGCCGCATACCCGGAGCGACCAGCCAATGATAAGAATGGGCGGCACTGACGCCATGATGTTGTCCAACGAGACGCCCAGTGCCTACATGCATACCTTCAAGGTGGCGATCCTGGATCCCTCCTCGGACCCCGAGGGCTGGTCATTCAAAAAATACCACGACGACTTTGCCAGCCGCATCCACCTGGTACCCATGTTTCGCTGGAAACTGGCGCCGTCGCCACTGGGCATCAACCATCCGATGTGGGTGGACGACCCCAATTTCAACCTGGAATACCACGTGCGGCGCGTGGCCTGCCCATCCCCCGGGGATCATAAGGCCCTGTGCGAGTTCATGTCCTCGGTCTATGCCTACCAGCTCGACCGCAGCCGCCCGCTGTGGATATCCTGGGTAGTCGAGGGCCTGCAGGACGGCAAGGTGGCGATCGTGCTGCTGCTG
>JAOUDU010000304.1 GCA_029859085.1 Gammaproteobacteria bacterium
GTTATTCAGCAGGCGGTGGGGCAGGGTCCACGTGCTGATATCCCCGGCGGTGATTTGCCTGGAGGATGACAGGTAGTGTTGTTGCCGCGCGTAGATGTCTGCGGTCAACTCGCGGTCTGTGAGGAGTATGTTGTTTTCATAATTGAGATCGAAGCTGCGCCGGTCCATATTGGCGGAGCCGATCAACGACACCTCGCCATCCATCGTCAGTGACTTGGTATGCAACAGTCCTCCCTCGTACTCGAAAATCGAGATCCCGGCATCCAGTAGCGCGGGGTAGTAGCTGCGGCTGGCGGCGCCGACAATCCAGGAGTCGTTTTTCGCGGGGAAAATTATCGTGGTTTTCACGCCGCGATACGCGCTGGCACAGAGCGCCTCGAGCATCGGTTCACTGGGCACGAAATAGGGTGTCGTTATCAGTAGCTCACTGCGGGCCGCGTGCATGATCGATTCAAACATCTCCGGCATCGCGGAAAAGCGGACCGTCGGCCCGGTGCCGAAGGCCTGGGCTACGATGCCCCCTTCCGCAGCGGCAGCCGGATGCAACAGGTGGCGGATATCCTCGTCCACGTGGCTCATCCAGTCGCAGGCAAACAGGAATTGGTTGTGGCCGGCGATGGGGCCCTTGAAGCGAACGACCGCATCCACCCAGGGGGCATAGGCGGCCTTGACCAGGAACTCCGGGTCGGCGCAATTCTGGCTGCCACAGTAGGTCACGGTTCCGTCTATCACCAGTATCTTGCGGTGATTGCGCAAATCGATGCGACCGGCGAAGGGGCGCAGCAGCGGATTGGCAATCGGCAGTGCGACCGCGACCTGTACGCCGCTGGTCCGCATGGCCCGCCACTGCTCCGATTTTATCAGCAGGCGTGAACCGAGCCCGTCAGCCATCGCCCTGACCGTAACCCCGCGCTCCGCCGCCCGCTGCAATGCGGTGGCGATCTTGCAGCCATTGGTATCCGGCAGCCAGATGTAAAAGAGCAGGTGGACATGATCCGACGCCGCATCGATATCGGCGACCATTGCGTCGATGGTCGCATTGGAGTCAGCCATCAACCTGCCGCTGTTGCCGGCCACGGGGTTGAGCCCGGTAATGGAGTGGCCGATGCGGAACAGGTGTTGATAGCATTCCGGGCCGACGGCAGCAAACTCCTGTCGCCCTTTGCCGGTCTCGTCCTGTGCCTGCAGGCCGGCGGCCACCTCGCGCATGCGCGCGATGCGCTTGCGGCCAATATTGACCTCACCGAACAGCAGGTAGGCGATAATCCCGATAAACGGCACGGACATCACAACCACGATCCAGGCGACGCGCGAAGCCGGTTGCCGGTACGGGCGCAACAGTACCCTGGCGCACACCGCCAGTACCAGGGTGAAATGCAGTATCGGCAGCAACAGCGAAAGATTCATTCCAAACTCCTCCGCAGGCGCGGGCAGGCCAGGGGCATCAAGCGGGCCGGGGCTTCGCACTGCCCCTGTCGGCGGCGGTATTGCGGTTTAAAAGCTCTCCCAGGCCGGCGCTTTCCAGTGCAGTCTCCACGCGTGAACGGATCTCCGCCGGGTAGGTGCAGGCGCAGGCTTCCAGGGCCAGTTGCTGTGCGGTACTGACCGGGACGCTGCGGATCAGCCATTTGATGCGCGGTATCTTGGTTGCGCTCATACTCAGCGTCCGCAAGCCCAGGCCCAGCAGCAACAGCACAGCTACCGGGTCGGATGCCATTTCGCCACACAGGCTCACCGGTATGCGATGTTCCGCGGCCAGTTGCAGGATACGGCGTATTTCCAGCAACACCGCGGGATGGACATGGTCGTAGCGGGCCGCCACCCGCGGATTGTTGCGGTCCAGCGCGAGCAGGTACTGGCTCAGGTCGTTGGAGCCTATCGATACGAAATCGATTTTCCCGGCCCAGAAGGGAATCTGTGAGATCGCGGCGGGCACCTCGACCATCACCCCAAGCGCCGGGCGCTGCGCGGTGTGTCCCTCGGCACGCAGCTGTATCAGGGCGTCGTCGAGAAGCCCGCGGAAGTCGTCGAGTTCGCCTGTCGAGCTCACCATGGGCAACAGGATGCGCAGGTTATCGAGGCCTTCCGCGGCCCGGATCATCGCCCGCACCTGGGTCATCAGCAGCTGGCTGTTGTCCAGTGTGAAACGGATCCCCCGCCATCCCAGCGCGGGGTTTTCTTCGTTCTCCACCGGGAAGTAGGGCAGCTGCTTGTCGCCGCCGATGTCGAGGGTACGCATATGCACCGGCCTGCCTTCATAGGCCGACAACACCTGGCGGTATACCGCCACCTGCTCTTCCTCCGACGGAAAACTGTTGCGGATCATGAACGGGATCTCGGTGCGGTACAGGCCGACCCCCTGGGCGCCATTGCGCAGGCCCGGCGATATATCGGCCAGCAGCCCCGTATTGGTGTAAAGCGTAATCTCGGTGCCGTCGGTGGTGACCGCGGGGAACTCGCGAATCTGCTCGAGCCGCTCCATCAGGAAGCGCTGGTCGTCGCCCAGTTTCCGGTACTCAGCCAGGACCGGCGGGGCGGGGTTGACGATAACCTGGCCAGTGTCGCCATCGACAATCAGCAGGGTGTCGTTTCCCAGGTTGCGAATCATCCCGGCGCCCATCACCGCCGGTATGCCCAGAGCGTTGGCCAGTACCGCGGTATGGGACAGGCTGGACCCTTCGAGGCAGACGATACCCTCCAGCATGCCGGCGGGGGCGGCGGCGATTTCCGACACGCTGACCTGGGCACCGACCAGGATGATCCGCCTGCCCGCGGGCATGGCCTCCGGCCGGATGCCCCGCCAGGCATTGTAGAGTTTGTTGCCGATATGGTGGATGTCTTCGTGCCGGGCCTTGAGATACGGATCGTCCATTGCCCGGAATAATTCGGCGAAATGCTGGATAGCCTGGCGCAGCGAGCCCGGCAGCCAGTTGCCGTCGAGGATGCCCTTTTCCACATGGCCGAGAAAGGCAGGGTCCGCCAGCAGCATGGTGTAGGCGGAGAAAATACCTGCCACGCTGTCGGACAAGTCACCGGCGATCGCCTGCTGTTCCTGCTCAATATCACTGCGCACCGCGGCCAGCAGGTCGTGCCAGTCCCGCAAGGCCTGTGCCGTGTCGTGGCAGGGCGCGTTCGATACCGCGTACAGCTCACCGTTATCGCACAGGCGGCTGAAACCTATCCCGATACCCGGCGCCCCCCTGATACCGGACACCCTGCCCTCGCCGAGGTCCGGTTCTTCCGATGCCAGCGGGCTGTTGGCCAGCAGCAGCGCCAGGTGGGCGGCGAGAGTGACCAGGAATCCCTGTTCCTCGCCGCTGAACTGGCGTATATCCCGGCCCTGGACGACCAGTACGCCAATAACCTTGCCGGTGTGAACCAGCGGGACGCCACAGAAACTGTGGAAACGCTCTTCTTCCGTCTCGGCGATGTAATAAAAAGCGGGGTGGGATTCGGCGTCGGCGAGGTTGACCGGGTGACGGCTGGATGCCACCAGCCCCACCAGGCCCTTGCCGGGCGGGATCCTGACCTTGCGTACTGCATCGCCCGCCAGTCCGTGCGAGGCGAGCAGCAGCATTTCACCCCGGGCATTGGCCAGGTACAGGCTGCAGACATCCACAGACATGTTGGTGCTGATGGACTCCACAACCAGGTTTACCTGGTCTATCGGCTGGTCCGCCAGCGCCACCGTCTGCACGATATGGGCTAATTGATTGATTACACCTGTCATGGCAATGGCTTGGAACGGAGCCGGTTTCCCTGCGATAGTATTTGCTGGAAGTGCACCCTGGCAGACACTGCCACAGTCCAAACTTATATATGATTATTGCAGCTAAAGCACAAGGGAAATTTCGCTGCTGCGCCAGTCCCGCAACACAGGCGGAATAAATGCGGTACTCGCCGGCTCGAAGCTATGGGATGATAGCGGCATAATGGGGAATCTTTTACAGGGCCGCGAGCGTCGCTTCGACGGTGTCGACGATCGAGCTCGCGGCCCCTGGCCAGGTCGGGGTCCGCAAAGCAGATATGGTTGATGAAAGTCACTACCCCCCGATGCCGGGAGCCGCGGTCCTGCACGTGGATCGCGGCAGTGAAAAAATCGTTTACGCCAATCCGCAGGCCGCCGCGTTGCTCGGTCGCCCCGGCGCTACCCTGGTCGGGCTGGACTGGTGGGACGCGCTGGGTGTCACCCCGGCCCCCGGGCTGCTGCTGACCCATGCCGTCCGGACGGGCATGCGCACCGCACTGCCGCCACTGCTGCTCCGTCCCGGGGCAGGCGGCGAGCTGGTCGCGGGAGGGTACCTCTATTTCGAGGAGGGTGAAGGGCATGGCCGGGTAGTCATACTGTTGTTCGAATTCGCCTCCGGCCACGACCCGCTCTTCCCCCGGCCTTTGCAGGCCGCCGATGTCGTTGCCGTGCTCGGGGTAGACAACACCGGCCCCGCGGGCGGTTGGGCCGGTACCGATATAGCCAGGCATATGATCGACATCCGCTTCGGCCTGCAACAGATCGTGCCGACGCGGGATGACGTGGGCATGCCCGTGGGCATGGCGATACCCATCGCACTGCGCGATACCACGATTGAACAGGCCCAGGACATTGGCAAGGCCCTG
>JAOUDU010000305.1 GCA_029859085.1 Gammaproteobacteria bacterium
GGTGGGGCAGGGCAGCGCCGAGCAGATACTCACGGCGCCCCGGCACCCCTACACCCGCGCGCTGCTCAAATCCGTGCCCCGGCTCGACCGGGCGTAGCCATCTTCGCGGGCCTGGCCTAAACTTGCCGGGCAAATACTACCTGATCCCCCCGCAACACTGGAGACGAGCCCTATGAATGGTGCAGAGAGCCTGCTCAATACCCTGGTCAACAACGGCGTCGAGGTGTGCTTCACCAATCCCGGCACCTCGGAGATGCACTTCGTCGCGGCGCTGGACGAGGTCGAGGGCATGCGCTGTGTGCTGTGCCTGTTCGAGGGTGTGCTCAGCGGCGCCGCCGACGGCTACGCCCGGATGGCGCGCAAGCCCGCCTCCACCCTGCTGCACCTGGGGCCGGGACTGGGCAATGCGCTGGCCAATACCCACAACGCGAAGAAAGGCCATGTGCCGATGGTGAATATCGTCGGCGACCACGCCACCTACCACCTGCAGTACGACGCCCCGCTTACCTCGGATATCGAGGGTATCGCGCGCCCGGTTTCCCACTGGGTATACACTTCCAAGGCGCCCGGGGATATTGCCCGGGACGCGGCGGAGGCCGTGCGCCAGGCCGGTATCGGCCAGGTTGCTACCCTGATGCTGCCGGCGGACGTGTCCTGGGGTGACAACCCGAACGGTCCCGAGGGCAAGGTGGCGGTGGCGCCCCCGGCGCCGGTCCCCGCCGGGCGGGTGGATGAAGCCCTCGCCCTGCTGAAATCCGGCGCCAGGTGCATGGTCATGATCGGCGGGCGCGAGGTCGACAGCGAGCGCGGGTTGCTGCTGAGCCGTATCGGCGCCGCTGCCGGCGTGCGGGTCTGTACCGAGGTATTTCCCGGCCGGGTTGCCCGTGGCGCCGGCACTGCGGTGATCGACCGCCTGCCCTACCTGGCGGAGCTGGCCATCGACCATATCAAGGAGATCGAGCACCTGATCCTGGTGGGAGCTCCCGCCCCGGTCTCGTTTTTTGCCTACCCCAACGTGCCCAGCGCCATCGCCGCCCCCGGCTGCCAGCAGTTCGTGCTGGCCGGCCCCAATGACGATATCGACCAGGTGCTGGAAGACCTGCTGGAAGGTCTCGACGCGGTGGATGCATCGCCCCGGGTGCAGCCGCTGACCCTGCCCGATCTCGGGTCGGGCCCGCTGGATGTCAACAAGGTGGCCGCGGCGGTGGCCCACTTCCTGCCGGAAAGCGCTGTCGTCGTGGACGAGGCGATAACCGCGGGTTTCGTGTTGTACCCGGCGACCGCCACGGCCCGTTCCCACGACTGGTTGAACCTCACGGGGGGGGCTATCGGCTGGGGTCTGCCCGCTTCGGTGGGGGCGGCGATCGCCTGCCCGGAGCGCAAGGTGGTGTGCCTGGAGGGGGATGGCAGCGCGATGTACACCATCCAGTCCCTGTGGACCATGGCCCGGGAAAACCTGGATATCACCGTGGTTATTTTCAACAACACCAAGTACAGCGTGCTGGAGATGGAATTCGCCCGCACCGGTGCCCGCGGCGGCAAGCCCGGCCCCAACGCCGCCAGCGTGCTCGACATCGGCGGCCCGGACATGGACTTCGTGGCGATTGCCACCGGCATGGGCGTGCAGGCCTCCCGCGCCACCACCGCCGAGGAGTTCAACCAGCAGTTTGCGGCGGCGATAAAGGCAAAGGGTCCGCGGCTGATCGACGCCGTCGTGCCTACACTGTTCTAGGCCGCCGCCGCTGTGTTTTCGTTGCCCGCCGCGGCGCGCAGGTTTGCAAGCAATGCGTGCCGTACCTGCGCCGGATCGCGCAGGCGCTTGACCTGCTCGAAAACCGCGGCCGCCTGGGGGAAATACGCGCGCAGGTAGACCAGCCACTGCTTCAGTGGGTTGGGTGCATAGCAGGCGTCGTAGTGCGCCAGGTTCAGTTCGAGGAATTGCAGCAGCATCGGCAGGATGTCGGGCCAGTGCAGTGAAGCCGGCGCCTCACCCCGCGCGGCCGCCGCCACCAGCCGCGCCAGGTCCGGCCGGCACAGGGCGCCGCGGCCCAGCATCAGGTCATCGCAACCGCTGACCTGCCGGCAGCGCAGGGCATCCGCCGGGCTCCAGATCTCGCCGTTGGCGATCACGTTCAGCGACACCACTTCCCGCGCCCTGGCGATCTCCTCCCAGTAGGCCGGCGGCCGGTAGCCGTGGCGCTTGGTGCGGGCGTGCACCGTGAGTTCGGTCGCGCCCGCCGCTTCTATCCCGCGCACGATGTCCAGCAGCAGGCTGGTGTCCTCGTAGCCCAGCCGGATCTTCACCGTGACCGGCACCTGCGCCGGCACCGCGGCGCGCACCGCCGCGGCGATGGCGTGCACCCGCTGGGGTTCACGCAGGATGACCGAGCCCCCGTCGGAGCGGTTGACGGTCCTGGCCGGGCAGCCGAAGTTCAGGTCGATACCGGCGGCGCCGAGCTCGGCGGCGCGGGCTGCGTTCTCCGCCATCACCGCAGCCTGCCCCCCCAGCAACTGTACGTACACCGGCACGCCCGACGCGGTGGTGCCGCCGGCGGCCAGCTCCGGGCACAGGCGGTGGAACACCCGCGGCGGCAGCAGGCGCCCGGTTACCCTGACAAATTCCGTGACGCAGCGATCCACACCGCCCAGGGCAGTGAGCAGTTCGCGCATGGGGTAGTCGATAACGCCCTCCATCGGGGCGAGCATCAGTTGCATCGGGTACAGCCTGCGGTGTGAGCGGGCGATTATATACAGCCTCCGGAGTCGGCACCACGACAGAACGCCATGCGGCATGGCGCCCCTTGGCACTAGTGTTTTAGAATGTGCGGCCAGGTGCCCGGCGAAAGCGCAGGGCAAAAGCGGAAGGTAACCGAATGCAGGGTGATATCATCGCGCAGGGCATAGAGCTTATGCTGTACGGCATGGGCACGGTGTTCGTGTTCCTGGCCCTGCTGGTGCTGGCCACTACCGGCATGTCGGGCCTGATTACGCGCTATTTCCCCCAGCCGGAGCCGCCGCCGGTCACCGCGCGGGTACGGAAACCGGCCACGGCCGTGGCCGGCGAGCTCGACCCCGGTGTGGTGGCGGTGATCACCGCCGCGATCCACCAGCACCGCAATACCAGTAACTAGGCCGCGACCAGCGCGGACCGACCAGACCAGGAGGCTCGATGGCAATGGACCAGAACAACCGCCCGCTGGGTATTACCGACGTGGTGCTGCGCGACGCGCACCAGTCCCTGCTGGCGACCCGCATGCGCCTCGACGACATGCTGCCGATCGCCGCCAAGCTGGACGAGGTGGGTTTCTGGTCGCTGGAGACCTGGGGCGGAGCCACCTTTGACGCCTGCATCCGCTACCTGGGTGAGGACCCCTGGGAGCGCATCCGCGAGCTGAAAAAGGCGATGCCGAACACACCGCAGCAGATGCTGTTCCGGGGCCAGAACATCCTGGGTTACCGCCACTACGCGGATGACGTGGTGGTGAAGTTTGTCGAGCGCGCCGCCCACAACGGCGTGGATGTGTTTCGCGTGTTCGATGCGATGAACGATATGCGCAACCTGGACGTGGCGCTGAAAGCCGTCAGGCAAGTGGGCAAGCACGCCCAGGGCACCATCTCCTATACCCTCAGCCCGGTCCACACCGTGGACACCTGGGTGGAGATGGGTAAACGCATCGAGGACACGGGGGCCGATTCCATCGCGATCAAGGATATGGCCGGCCTGCTGCATCCCTATGTGGGCTATGAGCTGGTCACCCGGCTGAAGGCCGCCTGCGCGATTCCCATCCATATGCAGTGCCATGCCACCACGGGCCTGTCCACCGCCACCATCCTCAAGTGCGTGGAGGCGGGCATCGACAATGTGGACACCTCGATCTCCTCGATGTCGATGACCTACGGCCATTCGCCGACCGAGGCGGTGGTGGCGATGCTGGCGGGCACCGGGCGCCAGACCGGCCTGGATATCGTCAAGCTGGCGGAAATCGCCGCGTATTTTCGCGAGGTGCGCAAAAAATACGCGGCGTTTGAAGGTTCACTGCGGGGCGTGGACGCGCGCATCCTGGTGGCGCAGGTGCCCGGCGGCATGCTCACCAACATGGAGAGCCAGCTGAAGGAGCAGGGCGCCGCCGACAGGATGGACGAGGTGCTGGCGGAGATTCCCCGGGTGCGCCAGGACCTGGGTTTCATCCCGCTGGTGACGCCCACCTCCCAGATCGTCGGTACCCAGTCGGTGATCAACGTGCTGACCGGCGAGCGCTACAAATCGATAACCCGGGAAACCGCCGGCGTGCTCAAGGGCGAATACGGCGCCACCCCGGCACCGGTCAACGCCGAGCTGCAGCTGCGGGTGCTGGAGGGCAAGCCCGCCATCACCTGCCGGCCCGCCGACCTGCTGGAGCCGGAACTGGACAAGCTCACCGATGAATTGCGCGCCCTGGCCCTGGAGAAGTCCATCGCCCTGACCCCCGGCGAGGGCGAGATCGACGACGTGCTCACCTACGCGCTGTTTCCCCAGATCGGCCTGAAGTTCCTGGAACACCGCGGCGACCCCTCGGCTTTCGAGCCGGTACCCTCAGCTGTCGCCGCGCCGGCGGCGCTCGCCGCCCCCGCAC
>JAOUDU010000306.1 GCA_029859085.1 Gammaproteobacteria bacterium
GGACTGGCTCCAGCTGGTAGTCACGGTATAGTTCAGGAAGCTGTTGCCGTTTTCATCCAGGAAGCCCTTCTCCCGGGGTTCGATCTCGTACTCCGGTGGCAGGGTGTCGATGGGCTGGAGGACTTCAACCGAGCTGTATGTGCCGTCCGGCTGCAGGGTATTGACGTACCAGTTATCCACCGACTTTTCCAGCCGGGGGCTGCCCTTGATCTCCTGCACCGCGAAGCGGCCGGCGGTAACGTCCGTATTGGCGACACCGAAGCTGAAGCCCAGGCGCTGGGTTTCCTTGATCGGGTAGCCGAAATTGAGGTTGCCGCCCAGGGTATCGGTGGAGTAGCTCGCGACGTTGACCTCTGACAGGTCCGTCGAGCGGAAATACACATTAAAACCGCGACTAACACCGTCCTCGGTGAAATACGGGTTGGTATAGCTGAAGTTGTACAGGTCCTGGTATTTCGAACGGTTCAGGCCGAGCCCGATGCGCTTGCCGGTGCCGAGGAAGTTGTCCTGCTGCACGTTCAGGCCGAGGATAATACCCGCATCCTGGGCGTAACCCACGCTGGCGCCGATACTGCCGGAAGACTGCTCCTCGACGGTATACTCCGCGTCGATCAGGTCGTCATGCCCCGGGACTTCCTTGGTCTCCACCGTGGCCTTGCTGAAGAAGCCCAGGCGTTCGAGGCGCACCCGGGACTGCTCGATATTGGCGGCGGAGGCCGGCGCGGATTCCATCTGCCGCATCTCGCGCCGCAGCACGTTGTCGGCGGTTTTCATATTGCCCTTGAAGGTGATGCGACGCACATAGGTGCGCTTGCCGGGGTCGACGAAAAACTTCATGGCCACGGTATTGTCTTCTTCATTTACCTCGGGAATACCGGTCACCTTGGCAAAGTTGTAACCGTCATTACCCAGGCGCCGGGTCATGTACTCCTCGGTGCTGGTCACCAGTTGCTGGGAAAATATCTGGCCCTCGGACACCAGCACGAAGCGCTTCAGGTCCGCCTCGGGCAGCACCAGGTCACCGGAAAGGTCGACTGAGCTGATGGTAAAGATCTCGCCCTCGGTGATATTGGCAGTGATGTAGACCTCTTTCATGTCCGGGGACACCGACACCTGGGTGGAGTCGATGGTGAACTCGAGGTAGCCACGATCCATGTAAAAGGACTTCAGCTTCTCCAGGTCACCGGTCAGTTTTTCCTTTGAATACTTGTCGTCATTGCTGAAAAAGGAGAGCCAGCCAGTGGTCTGGAGCTCGAACAGGTCGGCGATTTCCTCGTCGCTGAAAGCCTGGTTACCCACCACGTTGATATGCTTGATGGCCGCGACCGTACCCTCATCAACGTTGATATTGATGGTGACCCGGTTGCGCGGCTCGGGAATCACCTCGGTCTCGATGTTGGCGTCGTAACGACCCTGCTGCACGTACTGGCGCTGCAATTCCAGCTGCATGCCTTCCAGGGTGGAGCGCTGGAACACCTGGCCCACGGCCAGGCCCGCGCCCTTGAGGCCATCCAGCAACGCCTCCGTCTCGATGGCCTTGTTACCCTCGATGTTGATCTCGCTGATACTGGGGCGCTCGACCACGACCACCACCAGCACGTTGCCGTCGCGGCCGATATGGATATCGTCGAAATTGCCGGTGGCGAACAGGCTGCGGGAGGCGGCCCGAATGGTCTTTTCGTCCACCACGTCACCCACCGCAACCGGCAGTCCCGCAAATACGGTCCCGGCGGACACCCGCTGCAGCCCCTCGACGCGGATATCAGCGATGATGAACGTCTCGGCGGAGGCCAGGGGCGCCATCAGCACCAGGGCCATGGCCAGGGTGAGAAATATACCAATGCGCTTTATCAAAATTCTCTCAATCGACGGATAGTGCCTGTGGGCAGGAATTCTCTACAGGCGTGAAAAATCGTTATACAGGGCCAGGAACATTATACCCAGTACCAGGAACAAACCCACCTGGTAACCGAGGGCCTGTATCTTCTCAGGTACCGGCCTCCCCGCCAATAGCTCGGCGAAGTAAAACATCAGATGCCCCCCGTCCAGCACGGGTATGGGCAACAGGTTCAACACCCCAAGACTGACGCTGAGCAGGGCGAGGAAATTAAGGTACGCCTCCACGCCGGACTTGGCAGATGCGGTCGCCACTTTAGCAATGGTGATCGGACCGCTCAAGTTTTTTGGCGAGATCAGGCCGACGACCATCTTTTTGATGGATTTCAGCGTGAACACCACCAGTTCGCCGGTGCGCCCGAGGCTGGCCCCCAGCGCCTCCACCGGTCCGCGGTCAAACTTGCGCAGCAGTTCCTTCGGCATTTCGGGCAATTCCACTCCCAGGCCCACCCGGCCAAAGGACTTGCCGCTGTCATCCACCATGGTCTCGGGGACGATACTCACCCGGCGCACTTCGCTGCCGCGCCGATACTCTACATCGATGACCTTGCCGGGACGGGCGCGAACATATTCCACCCAGTCCATCCACAGCGGCATCGGTAGGCCATCCACGGAAATGACCCTGTCCCCCGGCAGCATGCCCGCCAGGTCTGCCGCGCCACCCGCCACCACCTGGCCCACCACCGGCGGCACCTCCGGGGTATACAACGTAATCCCCAGCCCGCCAAACAGGTCCGGCTGCTCGTCACCGGAGAGCCAGCGCTCGACGTGCGCCTGGGACTCGTAGACAACGTCGGATCCGGGGTATTTCACTGCAAAGGCAATACTGCCGGTGTCACCGATGCGGTCCAGCAGCCGGAAACTGAGTGCCTGCCAGGTGGGGGTCTTGGCGCCATCGACGGCGGTAATTTCCTGGCCGGCCTCGAGCCCTGCCAGATCTGCCGGCGAGCCCGCCTCAACCTCGCCGATCACCGGCGCATAGCCGCTCTCGCCGGCCATGAACAGGCCCCAGTAAACCGCGACGGCGAGGATAAAATTGGCTATCGGGCCGGCGCTGACCACGGCGATGCGCTGCAGCACCGGCTTGCGGTTGAACGCGCGCTCCAGATCGGAGGCAGCCACTTCGCCCTCGCGCTCGTCCAGCATTTTGACAAAGCCACCCAGGGGTATCGCGGCGATGCTGTACTCGGTGCCCAGCCGGTCGCGCCAGCGCAACAGCGACGGACCGAAGCCGATAGAAAACCGAAGCACCTGTACCCCACAGCGCCGGGCCACCCAGAAATGGCCGAACTCGTGGACCGCGACCAGTATGGCCAGGGTCGCCAGCGTAATTCCCACGGTGTACAGCATGTCCATCAGGCGATCCCCACTTTTCTTCCGCCGTGCTCCAGTTTCGCGAGCAGCTCCGCGGCAATACGCCGCGCCTCGACATCGGCTGATTCGACCACGGCCAGGGTGGTCGGTTCAAGTACCGGCATCCGCTCCAGGGTCTGCTCGATCACCGCCGGAATCGCGGTGAACCGGATCCGCTCGTCGAGAAATGCGGCGACCGCCACCTCGTTGGCGGCGTTGCAGACCGCCATCGCGGTACCGCCCGCCTCCACCGCCTCCCGCGCCAGGCGCAGGCAGGGAAAACGCCCTTCGTCGGGGGCCTCGAAATCCAGCCGCGCGGTGGCGATGAGGTCCAGCGGGGCCACCCCGGACGCCAGCCGATCGGGCCAGCCCAGGCCGTAGGCTATCGGGGTGCGCATATCGGGGTTGCCCATCTGCGCCAGCACCGACCCGTCCCGGTACTGCACCATGGAATGGATAATGCTCTGCGGGTGGACCACCACCTCGATCAGCCGGGGGGCCAGGTCAAAGATCCAGCAGGCCTCGATCAACTCCAGCCCCTTGTTCATCAGGCTGGCCGAATCAACGGAAATCTTGCGGCCCATAGACCAGTTGGGATGGGCACAGGCCTGGTCCGGTGTCGCCTGCTCCATCCGGGCCAGGCTCCACTGGCGAAACGGGCCGCCGGAAGCGGTGAGGAGTACCTTGCTGACACCGGCCAGGGAGAGGCGGGCGTTCCCGGAGTCTACCGGCATGCACTGGAAAATTGCATTGTGCTCGCTGTCGATGGGGAGCAGGCGCGCGCCGGACTGGCGCACGGCCTGCATCAGCAGATGCCCGCCCATGACCAGGGATTCCTTGTTGGCCAGCAGCAGTGTCTTGCCGGCCCGCGCCGCCGCCAGGGCGGAAGGCAGTCCCGCCGCGCCGACAATGGCCGCCATCACTGTATCCACCTCTGCGGCCGTTACCACGCGGGTCAGTCCCGCCTCACCCTGCAATACCTCGGTGCCGCAGGCCGCGGGAAGCTGCGCCCTCAGCGCGTCCGCCGCCGCCTCGTCCGTCATCACCGCATAGCGCGGCTCGAACGCCAGGCACTGGGCCAGCATCGCGGCGACCGAGGAATGGGCGGCGAGTGCGTATACGCCGAAGCGGTCGGGATGGCGGCCGATGACATCGAGGGTATTGACCCCGATCGAGCCTGTGGACCCGAGCACGCTGACCATGCGCCGCCCCGCCTGCATAGCTACCATCCCGCCAGCAGCAGGCCCAGGGCAAAGACCGGAGCCGCCCCGCAGATGCTGTCCAGGCGGTCCAGTACGCCACCGTGGCCCGGCAACAGGCTGCCGCTGTCTTTTACCCCGGCCTCGCGCTTGACCATACTCA
>JAOUDU010000307.1 GCA_029859085.1 Gammaproteobacteria bacterium
CTTCTTGTCCATGTTACCCGCCATCACCCCCAGCGCGGTGGCGTAGCCATAACCGAGGGTGCCCTGGTAACCGGCGCTGATGTGCTGGCGCGGTTTGTACACCGGGAAGCCGTACCAGGAGACAAACCCCACCTGCGTGACTTCATCCACAAAGATGCCGTCCCGGGGCAGCTCCTCCCGGATCACGTCGAGGTAGGCCATCTGCGGTCCCACTTTCTCGCGCAACTGCACATATACCGCTTTACGCAGTGCGACCAGCTCCGCTTCCCGCGACGGCGCCCGATGCGTGGCGCTTCCCAGCCCGGCGCCAATCGCGGCGAGCACCGCCGCCGAGTCGCCGACGATACCCAGCTCGGGTTTGCAGATCCTCTCCAGTTGCACCGGGTCGATGTCTACCCGGATGAGTTTCAGGTCCTCGTCCTTGCCCCACATCACCAGGGGCCAATGCAGCCGCGTGCCGACGGCCAGCACCACATCCGCCTCGCCCCACAGTTTGTGACCCATGGGGAAATTGGCGCTCAGGTAGTGCTCATCGGACACGATGCCCTTGCCGGCCCGGAATGACACCACCGGCGCCTGCAATGCCTCGGCCACCCGCAACACCTCGGCGGCGGCTTCCATCGCGCCTGAGCCCACATAAATCAGCGGCTTTTTCGCAGCGCGCAGCATGGCGACCGCCTGCTCTACCAGGCGTTCGTCGACGGGGGGCAGCGGGTAGTTCCCGACCGCCGGCAACAAGTCCACTTTCGCCTCCAGCGCCATGATATCCATCGGCATTTCCACTTCCACCGGTCGCGGTGAGCCGGTGGTGAGCTGCCTGAAAGCCTCCCTGATGGTATCCGGGGCGTGACTGGGATGATCGATACGCGCCGCCCACTTGGTGATATGGCGAATCATACCGAGCTGGTCATCTATCTCGTGCAGGTCGCCGTAGCCCTTGCCGATAGCCGTGGAGGGAATCTGCCCCGAGATACACAGCACCGGGGTGAAATTGGCCCAGGCGGTACACAGGGCACCGCTGGAGTTGAGCAGCCCCGGCCCCGGCACCACGGCATACGCGCCCACTTTACCGGTGGAACGGGCGTAACCGTAAGCCATGTAGGCGCAGCCCTGCTCGTGCCGGGAGTGAATGAGGCGGATGCCCTCCCCCTCCTTGTACATCGCGTCAAACAGGAAATCCAGCTGGCCACCCGGTAATCCAAATACCGTATCCACCCCGTTTACCCGCAGGGATTTGACGATGGCCTCCGCCCCGGTCATTACAGTCATCTAGCGCACCTCCCTGTCAGCGGTTTGTTTCTTTCTGGCATGGCGTCGCCGGTAGCGAACCAGGAAAAACGGAAAGAAAATCAGGTATACCCAGACCATCGGGTTGGCCAGGGCCTTGCCCAGCGCGGAGACCACGTCGTTGGGACTGATATACACCTTGCTCTGCATCGACTGGCTTTCGTGGCTGTGCACGATCAGGTGATCCTTCTTGTACTCGAACCGGCCAAATTCAAAATCGATGTCAGCCAGCTTGCTTTTTACTTTCATGGCGCTAACTCTTCTTCAGGCGACCGGTCTGCTGGGCGTACTCGATGCGTTTTTCCAGCAATTTGGAAATATCCCCAGGCTCGTAGCCATAAGGCGGCGTGAACTGGCCGCGGGCGTACAGGTCATCGAACACTTCCTTGCAGATCGAGATCTTTTCCACCAGCGCCCGCGGCGGCTTGCCTGAGGGGAAACGGTTGGGCGGGTAAATGGGCCTGGTATACATCTCGCGGAAGCCCTCGGTGCGCACGTCGATCCAGCAGTTGTGGTTGGTGCGGGTGCGGTAGTGGCGCAGGGCCTCGATATCGATGGTCACCGACAGTACCTGCTCCGAGGGGTAGGGGGCCTCCCGCAGCACCATCCCCGTGTAGTCGATAGCGAAGGAGTGGCCGGGACAGAAGGCCTTGGGATAATAGTCGTAATTGACGCTGCCCCAGTTCGCGCCGAGCAGGTAGCACATATTGTCGTGGGCCCGGGTGCGGCGGGTGAATTTCCAGAAGTCCCAGGGTTCGGACACGCCCTCCACCTCCTGGATCGCGCCGGGATGGCAAATGACTTCCGCACCGTTATAGCCCAGGGCCCGGGATACCTCCGGGGTACAGCCGTCGTGGCAGGTCATGGTGCCGAGCTTGCCGATTTCCGTATCGATCACCGGGAACAGGTCCTTGATGCCGCCGCCGAAATGCTTTGTATACTCGTCGAAGATATCGTGTGGGCTGGTGCCGAGGCCCAGGGAGGCATTGATATGCCACTTGTGGTACTTGAGCACCACCTCACCGGTGGGCCCTACGATAAAGTTGGTGTTGAACCAGCGATCGGGAAATTCCGCCACCTGCTCCACTACACCGCCGCCACAGATGTAGAGCCCATACTGTTTGGCGATCTCCCCGAGCTGGTCGATTTCCGGGCCCGGGATGGTCACCGCCTTTTTCATCTGGTCCTCGATCTTGCTCTCGCCCTTGCCCGGGGTACCCACACCCTGCATGAAATACTCGGGCAATATCACCAGGCGCACGGGCACTTCCCAGAAATAGCCGACACCGAAATGAATGAGGTTGATCACCCGGTCGAGGTTCTTCTGGATGCCCTCCCGGTCTTCCACCACGGTTACTTCCGGTTGCACGATCAACGCGGTATAGGGCTCTATCTTGTCTCTCATACTGTTCACCTGAGGCTGCATCTCATGATTGTAAAAAGGGGCTCTGGACTATCTTTCAGGCGGAAATCCAGCAGCTGAATTTTCCGCAAATAAATATCAAGCTAGAAATCAAAGTCGTCGTCTTCATCGATACCGCCCATGTCGCGCAGTATTTCCCGCGCGGCAATGGTGCCCATACCGGAGATGCCGCCCCCCGGGTGGCAGGATGGGCCGGTCATGTAAAACTTTTTCAGTGGGCCGCGGTATTGTGAGTAATTGGGGAACGGGCGAAAGGCGCCCATCTGCGCCAGCGTGCGCTCGCCACCGGTGGTCACGCCCCGGTGGAAACAGAGGTTGGCGCGGGCCAGGCTGGGCCCCGTTTCCACGTACTCGGCCAGGATATTGTCATCGCTCATATTGGTGGTGTAGTTGCGCAGCTGCCCGAGCAGCACATTGCGGCAATAATCCGGGCCGATCACTTCCCAGTCTTCACCACTGGCCAGGTCCACCGGTACGAAAGTATCCATGATCAGGGTATGCTTCCCGGCCGGCGCGCGTGTCGGATCCATAGTGGTCCAGGCCGCTGTCCACAGAAAAGGATCCGTCGGGGCCAGTCCACCGGCGATTTCCAGGTACTGCCTGTCGATATCGGCCATCGTGCCGAAGATGCGCTGGAATGCGGTCCTGTTGATATCGGCATGCCCCTTGAAAACAGGGGCCTCATTGAGCGCATAGTGCACCCGGGCTATGGTGATATCGCCAAACTTGAAGCGGCGAACCATATCCTTGAAACCCGGTGGGAGTTCCGTGTCGTCGAAACCGGTCAGGTAGGTCTGGTAGGGATCCAGCGAGCTGACCACCGCCTGGCCGGCAAAAATGTCCTCGCCGCTGTCCAGGCGGATACCGCGAACCTCGCCGTTTTCGACGATGAATTTACTGACGGTGGCGCCGGTCATCACGGTGCTGCCATTGGCCTCGATATAGCGCCGCATACTCTCGGACAACATGCCGCTGCCACCTTCAGGGATGGACTGGCCGAAAAAATGGATACTCGGGATCATCACGTAGAATCCCTGCGCGGTGCCCAGCTGGTCCGGCAGGGTCTGCGGCGCCATCGCCCAGCCGAGGATAAAGGCGCGCACATGATCATTCTCAAAATTCTCCAGCGTGAACTGGCGCGAACTGAGCTGAAAATCCCTGAGCCGCTTCATGCCTTCCGGGTTTTTCTCCAGACCCTGGTACAGGTAGCTGGGAGGCGCCGGGGTGTCGAACATGCCCTTGATAACCCCGTCCTTGATCTCACCAAATTCGTCATGGATTTCCCGGTAGCGCCGGGCGTCGCGCTTTGAGTACTCGGCGATGGAGTCGCAGGTCTTGCCCACGTCCTTATAGACAACAATCCCGCCACCTTCATACTTATTGGGGTGGCCGGTGATCTGGTCTTCAGACCAGATATACTTCAGCCCATGCTTCTCCAGTTCCGGTCGCAATAGCTGGAAATCCGGGTTGAGGTGGATCCAGACATGGGAAGAACCGAATGGGTCGTGCTTGTAGCCGGGCAGGGTCAGTTCGCGGGTCAGCACTCCCCCGCCAACCCACTCATTGCGCTCTACCACGAGCACTTTGAGACCGTTCTTGACCAGCATCGCCGCGCAGATCAGGCCGTTGTGACCGGCACCAGCGATGATTACATCGTAATCAGACATAGAAACTCCTCAAGCATGCGGCATTATTAATCCCATTAATAAATTTTGCAACCAGTCGCCGGGCAGATTGCCGAAAAACTGCTGCCAAGCGCGCTGAAAGCCCAAATTACCTGTTTTCAAAGCCGTCGCACCAACCGCGCAATACGCCCGTGCTGAACCAGTATAAAGGAGTCGATATTTTTATATAATCCCACTATAGAATCGGGTAGACTCCAGGGAAGGGTCGTT
>JAOUDU010000308.1 GCA_029859085.1 Gammaproteobacteria bacterium
TGCGCAAGGAGCAGGTGGTGAAGCCGGTGTTTATCGTGGGCCTGCCCCGCACCGGCACCACCGCCCTGCACCACATGCTGAACCAGGACAGTGGCAACCGCACCCTGCGCCTGTGGGAGGCCCAGAATCCGGTGCCGCCGCCGGAGACGGCCAGCTATACCACCGATCCCCGCATCGCCCGCCAGAAGGAGGGGGTGGCGCTGACCGAGACCTTCCTGCCGGGTTTCATGAAAACCCATCTTATGGACGCGGAGGAACCGGACGAGTGCTACATGCTGCTCAACCGCAACTTCATGTCGGTGGAATACTCGGCCCTGTTCCATATTCCCGGCTATGCCAACTGGCTGTACGCGAACCTCTGCGCCCGTGACAGTTACGCCTGGCACAAACTCCAGCTGCAGCTGCTGCAGTCCCGCCACCCGGGCCGCTGGGTGCTGAAAGCGCCGTTCCACCAGCTGGGCCTGGCTGAAATCCTGAAATACTACCCCGACGCCATCATCGTGCAGACCCACCGGGCACCCATGACCCTGGTGGCATCGGGCTGCAGCTTCAGCGAGGTGCTGCGCAGGAGCGCCTCCGACCATATCGACAGGGCGGAGATCGGCCGGGACTGGATGGATATGCTGGAGATTTACACCCGCACTTTTGAAGCTGACCGGGCGCGACTCGAACCGCAGTTTCCCGGCCAGTTCCTCGACCTGCAGCACGATGATTTTGTGGCCGACCCCTGGCCCGCCATTGAATCGGTCTACCGCTTGCGCGGCACCCCCCTGGAGGCGGATACCAGGGCGGCGATGGCGCGCTGGCTGGACCAGCACCCCCGGGGCAAGCACGGCAAGCACGAGTACCGGCTCGAGGACTATGGCCTGACCCGCGCTGACGTCGAGGCGCTGTTCGGCGATTATGCAAAGCGATATAACCTCAGTATGGACTGACACGGTGGAAAAACGATGACTGACAAGACGGCGGAACAGCGGGTACTGGACGGCCAGGCCTGGGCGGACTTCTGCGATGCGCTGAAAGAG
Source organism: Gammaproteobacteria bacterium (assembly GCA_029859085.1). Classification (GTDB taxonomy): domain Bacteria; phylum Pseudomonadota; class Gammaproteobacteria; order Pseudomonadales; family Halieaceae; genus JARRPM01. The sequence continues at coordinate 1,026 of JAOUDU010000308.1, forward strand.
GCGGGCAAACTGGTCGATGCGCCGAAGGCGCCAAAGGACGCCTTCAACCGGGCGGAGGGCTACCGCTACCTCACCCGGATGCTGCGGGCGGGGCTGGAGAGCTTCCTGGAAAGCGAGGGACCGGATTTCCCGGTGCTGCGCTGCCCGGTGCACGAGACCATCAAGATGGGCGCGGACAACCCCGACAACTTCTACCAGAGCGCCCCCGTCAATCCCCGCCATGACTACCGCATCACCGGCACCCGCGGCACGGTGGACTACCTGGGGTTCGGCACGGTCGTCAACCGTTACAGCACCGGCGGCGGCATGAAGACCGACGGTTTCCTCGATTCCCGCGACATGCAGATCAATGACGACGGTACCCTGGAAATCATCGTCAGCCAGCGCGAGCACCCCGGTAACTGGTTGCGCATGGGGCCCGAGGCCAATGCGGTGAATGTGCGCCAGACCTTCCAGGACCGCCGCAGTGAAGTGCGCGCGGAGATCCGCATCGAGCGGATCGGGGCCGAGCAGGACCGCCCGCCGCCCCTGTCGCCGGCGCAGCTGGACAAGGCCCTGCAGGGGGTGACCCAGTTCGTGCGCAACACCACCGGCCTGTTCGAGGGCTGGGCGGAGGGTTTCCTGGGCACCACCAACCAGGTGGCCCCGGCTGACCAGGCCTTTTGCCAGGCCATCGGCGGCGACCCCAATATCTACTATTTCCACAGCACCTGGGCACTGGCGGATGACGAGGCCCTGGTGATCGAGGCGGCGGATATCCCCGACTGCCAGACCTGGAACTTCGTGCTGCAGAACTGGTGGATGGAGTCGCTGGATTATCGCTACCACAATATCCACTTCAACAAGCACACCGCCCACTACGAGCCCGACGGCAGCGTCAGGATCGTCGTCGCCCACCGGCGGCCGCCGCAGCCCAACTGGGTGGAGACGGCGGGGCACAACAATGGCACCCTGTGCTGGCGCTGGATCGGGGCCGAGCGCCATCCCCCGGTTGGCGCGAAAGTGGTGAAGTTCTCCGAGCTGTAACTATTTTTCCGGAGCGTCTTTCCAGGATTTGTCGCCGGCGCTATCCTTGCGCCGTTTGACCGTGGGCAAACCGGTTGCCTTACCGGCTCCACTTTCCTTTTTCCAGGTACAAGTCATGTTTACACGCACAAGGTTTGCCGGTCTGGTCCTGGTCGGCCTGTTTGTTGGTTTACCGGTGCTGGCTGACACCGGGACCGCACCGGCACCAGATGGTGAGGTGATGGTGGCCCCGGTTGTGGTCGACGGCAAAACCCTGTTTCGGATACGGGGCATATCCTCTTACCCGGCCGACGTCCGGGCCGCCGCGATTCGCGATCGGATTATCAGTATTGCAAAAGACGCCTCCATCGCGCCCGACAGCGTGAGACTGGTGCGCCGGGACGATACGATAGCGCTCGTGTCCGGCGACCAGGAAATACTCGTCCTGGTGCCCGCCGATGCCGAACTGGAGCGTGTCAGACTTGAAACTGCCGGGGGGAGTGCCCGCGAGCGTATCGTCAGCGCCATCCGCGAGTACCGCGAGGACCGCAGTCCCGCAGTGCTGCGACGCAATACCGCAATCCTGTTCGGGACAACGGTGGTAGCCGCTCTGCTGTTGTGGGCGGTTGTCGGCCTGTTCCGCTGGCTGATCAGGGTCGCCGAGCGGCGGGTGAAGGGGCAGATAGACAAGCTGGAACAGGTCTCGCACCGGGTGCTCGACGCGCGCCAGATCTGGGGCTGGATGGGTGGCCTGCTGCGCGGCGTGCGCGCACTCACGCTATTTACCCTGGTAATGCTGTGGCTGGAATCGGCCCTGGGCCTGTATCCCTGGACCCGCCCTGTGTCTGCCGAGTTATTCGCGCTGGTGCTGGATCCGTTGAAGGAAATGGGCGCCGGCCTGCTCGCGGCGGTGCCCGACCTCACTTTCCTCGCGGTGCTGTTCGTGGTCGTGCGTTTCTGCCTGCGTATCATCTGGACCTTTTTCGACCGGGTACACCGGGGCTGGATCCGGCTTGAAACCTTTCAGCGTGAACTGGCCATGCCCACCTACCGGATCGTGCGGTTACTGGTCATCGTGTTCGCCCTCGTTATTGCCTACCCGTACATTCCCGGCTCTGACTCGGACGCCTTCAAGGGCATGAGCCTGTTCTTCGGGGTCGTGCTGTCGATCGGTTCATCCTCCTTTATCGCCAATATCATCGCCGGTTACAGCCTGACCTATCGCCGGGCGTTCCGGGAGGGCGACCGGATCAGGGTAGGGGAGTCGGAGGGGGCGGTGATCGAAATGACCACGCTCAACACCCGTATACGCTCCCTTAAAAACGAGGAGATCAATATCCCGAACTCCATCGTGCTGGGCAGCGCCATCGTCAATTACACCACCTTCCAGCGGGAGCCGGGCCTGATCCTGCACACCGAGGTGGGCATCGGTTATGACGTTTCCTGGCGCCAGGTGGAGGCGATGCTGCTCGCCGCCGCCGCGCGCACCCAGGGGCTCAAGCAGGAACCCCGGCCGTTCGTGTTACAGAAGGCGCTGGGAGATTTTACCGTGCAGTACCAGCTCAATGCCTATTGCCAGGACGCGAACACGATGAACTCGATCTACAGCGCGCTGCACGGCAATATCCAGGACGTGTTCAACGAATTCGGCGTGCAGATCATGTCGCCCAATTACGTGGCCGACCCCGCCCAGGCCAAGGTCGTACCGCCGGAACAGTGGTACCCGGCGCCCGCTGAGCCACCGGCTCCGGCCTGACCTCAGGCCGCCAGCACCCTGGCCCTTGCGGCCTGGTACTCGCGCTGCAGGCGCGCCACCAGTTCCGCCGCGGGCAGTACCTCCTTGACCGCACCGATGCCCTGGCCGCAGCCCCAGATGTCCTTCCATGCCTTGGCGCTGGTATCGCCGCCGGAACCGAAATTCATTGACGAGATATTCCCGTCGGGCAGCTTGTCCGGGTCCAGGCCCGCCGCCGCGATAGAGGGGCGCAGGTAGTTGCCGTGCACCCCGGTGAACAGGTTGCTGTTGACGATGTCCGCGGAGGAGTAGTCCACAATGGCCTGTTTATAGGCCTGCTCCGCGTTGGCCTCCACCGTGGCAATGAAGGCGGACCCCATATAGGCCAGGTCCGCGCCCATCGCCTGGGCCGCCAGGATGCCATCGCCGGTGGCGATAGAGCCAGACAGCAGCAGCGGGCCGTCAAACCATTCGCGTATTTCCTGCACCAGCGCGAACGGTGAGGTGGTGCCCGCGTGGCCGCCGGCGCCGGCCGCCACCGCAATGAGGCCGTCAGCGCCTTTCTCCACCGCCTTGCGCGCGAACCGGTCGGAGATGATGTCGTGCAGCGTGATACCGCCGTAGGAGTGAACCATCTCGTTGACGATCTCCTTGGCGCCCAATGAGGTGATCACGATGGGCACCTTGTACTGCACGCACAGCTCCAGGTCGTGCTGCAGGCGGTCGTTGGAGCCGTGCACGATCTGGTTCACCGCGAAGGGCGCCGCCGGCCGCTCCGGGTTGGCCCTGTTGTAGTCCTCCAGTTCACTGGTGATGCGCTG
>JAOUDU010000309.1 GCA_029859085.1 Gammaproteobacteria bacterium
GTATGTAGTACAGTGAATGAACACAGAGAAAGCGCTGTTCCCGGTACCGGTACTACTTGCCCCTCTTTCTCCAGCACGGCGGCATCATAGGCAATTTATATTGATATATAAAATGGTATTTATATATCATATTATCCGTTTTATTAGATCGTACCCGGAGACCGCCAGCCATGCAGAAACTTCCCAGCGTGCGCCAGTTACAGTACTTTGTCGCCCTCGCGGAACTGGGCCATTTCGGCCGGGCGGCGGAGGCCTGCTTCGTCTCGCAATCTGCCTTCAGCACCGCAATACAGGAGCTCGAACAAACCCTCGGGGCGCAGCTGGTGGACCGCACCAACCGCAAGGTCATCATCAATTCCGCCGGCAGGGAGGTGGCTGCACAGGCCCGGATCTGCCTGCGGGAGCTGCAGGCCATTACCCGGCTGGCCGGCGACAGCACCGCCCCGCTTGCGGGCAAACTGGTACTCGGCGTGATACCGACGATAGGGCCGTTCCTGCTGCCGCCGCTGATGAAAAAGCTGCGCCGCACTTTCCCCGAGTTACGGCTGTACCTGAAGGAGCAGCGCAGCGACGAACTGGTGGCCGGACTGCAGCAGGGCGCCATAGACCTGCTGCTGTTGGCACTGCCCTACCCGCTCAAGAACGTCGAGACCCAGGTTCTGTTCCGGGACAGCTTCCTGCTGGCCTGCCGCAAGGGCACGACACTGGTCGACCCGGCCAAATTCAGCGTGGACCAGCTCAACCCCGAGAGCGTGCTGCTGCTGGAAGACGGCCACTGCCTGCGGGATCACGCCGTATCGGCCTGCCATATCAGGGAACTCGACAAGGTAAACCGCTTCGCCGCCAGCAGCCTGCACACCCTGCTGGAGATGGTGGAGAGTGACCTGGGCATCACCTTCGTGCCGGCCATGGCCAGGGATTCCGCCCTGTTGCGCGGCACCCATATAGCCACCTATCCCGTCAGGAGCGCGGGCCACCGGGATATCGCCCTGGTCTGGCGCAAGGGCAGCAGTCACGGTGAAGGCTTCCGCACACTGGGCAATTTCATCCGCGAAAACCACTGAGTCACCCCGTTGTTTCCGGGGCATTGCGCCTGGAGTTATATTGACAGGCATATTCAGAACCAAACAGTAGTGGCCAAGCCCCGCGTTCTTTGCTTTCATCAGGGGGTGCCTGGTGGCACCCTTCGTTGTATTGCTTCGCTGTTATATAAGCCTATACACGTCACACCCAGCCAACGCCGGCAGTACCCCTGGCCACTACTGCAGGGGCCGCCCGATCCCAGGGGCATGCGGCGACCGAGACGGAGAAAGACTCTATGAGAAGACAGAAGCGCGACATGAACACCAGGGCATTCGACCGCGGCTACCAGGCCGGTGTCGGTGGCCGCAGCCAGGAAACATGCCCACACACCGAGGAGGAAGCCCGCCAGAACTGGTTGACCGGTTGGCGGGAAGGCCGCAGTGACCAGTGGGATGGGCTGACCGGTGTCTCGGGGGTTCACAAGCTCCGCGCTGTCTGACAGAGCGTTTCAGCCCGACACGATTACCACTGATTCCAGCTGACCTCGCCGGGGCGCACCCGGCGGGGGGTCGTCACTTCTCCAGGGTGCTGCTCCGGGCCAGGTCCAGCAGTTCCCTGTTGGCCACTGCGAACATCGCGAAATCCGGCGCAGGGTTGGCATGCAGTTCCGCCAGCATCTGCCGCCACCGCTCCAGCAGCAGGGCCTCTTTCTTCTCCCACTGGTTGACGCATTTCGACAGGTTGAGATCCTCCCCCATATGCCGCAGGACACCGGTGGCCAGGGTACGCTGCTGCCACTCGAGATCCTCGAGGTAGGTGTCCCTGGCCAGGGCCTGCCACTCGTTATCGACCTTGGAGGCGAGGATGAGGTCGCTGAACCAGTCCAGCTCCAGGCGCTCGCCGATAAAGAAATAGAGCCCGGCCACGTTCATCAGCGGCGCGTCGGTATCCCCGGTCGCCTGGATAATGCCGAGCGCGGTGTAGGCGTGGTCCGCGGCGGCGATCTCCTTGGCCAGTTCGGGGGCAACGCCCGCCGCCACAAAATGATCGTACAGGGTCTGGAACTGCTCCGCGGCCCTGCCCCTGAGCATTCCGGGATAGGCCTCCCGCAATTGATCGAGGCCCGACGCGAACCCGGCGACGCAGTCGGTGGGCATCAGCTCGTGGCGGCGGTTGCGCAGCAGCCAGCGGGTCGCGCGCTTTATCAGGCGGATGACGCTCAGCATCATCTCCATCTGGATCGCCGAGGTGACCTTGTGATCCAGGGCTTCGATCTGGTCCCAGAGTTCCCGGATACCATAGATTTCCATCGCCGAGATGTAGGCGCGCGCCACGTCGGCTACCGCGGCGCCGGTGGCGGTCTGCTGGCGCTGGACATAGCTCATGCCCATCCGGTTGACAATATCATTGGCCAGCTGGGTGGCCATGATCTCCCGGTGCAGGCGATGGCTGAGAATTTCTTCCGGGTATTCATCCACCAGCCGCTGCGGGAACGCCGAATCTACCATCAGCGCGAGATAGGGATCGCCGCCGAGGTCAGATTCGATCAACTGCTCCTTCAACACCGCCTTGCTGTAGGAGATCAGCACCGACAGTTCCGGGCGGGTGAGCGCCTGGCCCTTGACCCGCCGCTCCAGCAACTCTTCATCCGAGGGCAGGAACTCCAGTTTGCGATTGAGGCGCCCCGCCTGCTCGAATGCGCTGATAAAGCGCTGGTATTCCCCCGCGCGCTCGAAGGCCTGGAACTGCGCCATACTGATGGCCTGCACCTGGTGGTAATTGTTGCTCAGCACCAGTTCGGCGATGCTGTCGGTCATCTCGGCCAGCAGTACATTGCGGTGTTTTTCGGTCAGGTCGCCCCGGGCCACGACGCCATTGAGCAATATCTTGATGTTGACCTCGTGATCGGAACAATCAACCCCGCCCGCATTGTCCACGAAATCGGTATTGGAGCGACCTCCGGCAAGGCCATACTCCACCCGGGACAGCTGGGTCATGCCGAGATTGCCGCCCTCACCGATCACGCGGCAGCGCAACTGGGTCGCATCCACCCGCAGGCTGTCATTGGATTTGTCGCCCACATCCGTATGGGACTCGGTGCTGGCCTTCACATAGGTACCGATACCGCCATTCCACAGCAGGTCCACCCGGGCACAGAGCAGGCGGGAGATCAGCTCATTCGGTGGCAGTTGGTCTGCAGCGATATCGAATCGGGCCTTCATCTCGGGAGAGATCGGGATGGACTTGGCAGCGCGGGGGAAAACACCTCCCCCGGCGGAAATCAGCTCGCTGTTGTAGTCGCCCCAACCGGAGCGCGGCAGCGCGAACAGGCGCTGGCGTTCGACAAAACTGGTGGCGGCATCGGGTTCGGGATCAATGAATATGTGCATGTGGTTGAAGGCCGCGACCAGGCGGATATGCTCCGACATCAGCATGCCATTGCCAAAGACATCGCCCGCCATATCGCCGATGCCCACCACGGAGAAATCCGCGGCCTGCACATCCAGGTCCATTTCCCGGAAATGACGCTGCACCGATACCCAGGCCCCGCGGGCGGTAATGCCCATTTTCTTGTGATCGTAACCGGCGCTGCCGCCGGAGGCGAAGGCGTCACCCAGCCAGAAGTTGTACTCCGCGGAAATCGCGTTGGCTATATCGGAGAAACTCGCGGTGCCCTTGTCGGCGGCCACCACCAGGTAGGGGTCCTCGTCATCCTTGACCACGACCTGCGGCGGTCTTATCACCTCGTCGGCACTGCGATTGTCGGTGATATCCAGCAGTGCGCGGATATACATCTGGTAGCAGGCGATACCCTCCTGCTGGACTTCGTCGCGATTCATATCCGGGCGCAACTGACGCGCCACGAAGCCGCCCTTGGCACCCACCGGTACGATAACCGCGTTTTTCACCTGCTGTGCCTTGACCAGCCCCAGCACTTCCGTGCGGAAATCCTCCAGCCGGTCTGACCAGCGCAGCCCGCCCCGGGCCACCTTGCCGCCGCGCAGGTGCACGCCCTCCACCCGGGGCGAATACACGTAAATTTCATACAGCGGCACCGGCTTGGGGATACCGGGGATTTCGGCGGGTTTGAGCTTGAAGGAAAAACAGGACTTGAGCGAACCGTCCGCCTCCTGCTGGAAGAAGTTGGTGCGCTGGGTCGCCTTCATCACCAGCACGTACTGGCGGATGATCCGGTCCTCGCCCAGGTTCTCGACCTTCTCCAGGGAATCGAGGATACGCTGCTCCACTGCCTTCTCGCGCTCCGCGCGCCAGTTGTCATCGCCCTCGAAGGCGGGAGAGAAACGCGTCAGGAACAGCTCCACCAGGCAGCCTGTAACCTGCAGGTGGTTGGCGAGGGTCTCGGCAATATACTCCACGCTGAACGGGAAATGTACCTGCCGCAGGTAGCGCGCATACGCGCGCAGCATACCTATCTCGCGCCAGTCCAGGCGGGTGCCGATCAGCAGGCGGTTGAAGGAATCGCTTTCCGCCCGGCCGAACCAGATGCGGGCAAAGGCTTCCTCGAACTCCTGTTTCACCT
>JAOUDU010000310.1 GCA_029859085.1 Gammaproteobacteria bacterium
GATCCCCACCTGGACGGCATCGGCATATGCAGAAACCGCAATGGCCGCATCGGGGGCAAGCCCGGCGTACTTTTGCACGTTGGATACCACTTCTTCGGCTACCAGCAACAGCTCGCCCAGAGCCCGCTGCGGCAGTGCCGGCGACGCCAGTACCTGCCTCAGCCATGCCTCCACCCGCGCGGTCAGCCCGGGCCCGGGGTGAAATTCGCAGGAGGCCCGCACGGTGTTTGCAGGCTCGCCGTCGATATCGAGCAACAGCAGGCAGATGTCATCGGACTGGGGCGTATCGCCGGTGAACTCATCCAGCGCTGCGAGCAGGGCGTTTCCCGCAGCGGTGGTGGGCAGGGCGCGGCTGCCCCGCAGTGCCTCATTGAACCGGTCCAGGCCGAACATTTCGTCCCGGCCATTGAACGCCTCGTCGATGCCGTCGGTGAATATAGCCAGCCGGTCTCCCGCCTGCAGCTGCAGGGTATTGGGCGGGAAAACCAGTTCCGGCGCCAGGCCCAGGGCTGGCCCCTGGTCCTGTTCGATGGGCCCGGCGCGGCCGTCGCGAACCAGGCTGGGGCGGGTGTGGCCGGCGCTGCTGAAACGCAGCTCGAGGCTTTCCGGGTCCAGGATACCCAGGAACAGGGTGACGAACATGCAGTTGTCGTTGCCGCTGGCGAGGGCGTCATTGAGGGTGGCCATGGCGGCGGCGGGTTCGTTGCCGGATGTCGCCAGCTGCTGGATCAGGCTGATGGCCCGGGCCATGAACAGGGCCGCGGGTACCCCCTTGTCGGACACGTCGCCCACGGCTATGAACAGCAGGTGGTCGCGGCGGTAATAACTGTAGAGGTCGCCCCCCACCGAGCGGGCCGGCAGCACCCGTGCCCAGAGGCTGAAGCCGTCGCCCCGCTCGCTGGCCTCGCCGCCGTGGGGCAACATCGCCATCTGGATTTCCCTGGCAGCTCCCAGTTCGCCCTCCAGCCGGCTGCGCCTGGCGGTGGCGACCTCGAGGTCGGCGATATAGGACTTGAGGTCCCGCTTCATCGCAGTAAAGGAGTCCACCAGCCGGGCCACCTCGTCGCCGCCCGCTGCCGGTGGCAGCGGCGCTTCCAGGTCGCCCCGGGCGATGCGGTCGCTGGCCAGCGCCAGCGCAACCAGTGGCCGGGTGAGGCGCCGGGTAACCAGCGTGACGGCGGCCGCCATCAGCAGCAGGGTGAGCAGGCCTGCCAGCGCGGTTTTGATCTCGTACTCCCGCAGGGGCGCGGTCATTTCGTCTTCCGAGTACATCACGCCCACCGGCCATCCGGTCGACTCCAGCGAACCCAGGCGGATGACACAGCGCCCCGTGGCCTCCGTACAGGCCAGCTGCCGGGTGGTCGCCTCGCCCCGCAGGGCGGCATCGAACATTTCCTGCCAGCTGCCCTGGTCTACCTCTTCGATTAACGTATCGGCGTAGTGGCGCATCAGGTTGTCCGGATTCCGGCCGCTGAGAATGATGCCCTTGCGGCTGAGCAGGAAGCCGAAACCGCTGTTGCCCAGGTTCAGGCGCTCGAGGTAGGCGTGCAGCTCCGCCAGGGCGACGTCAGCGGTTACCACCGCGTACAGAGAGCGATGCCCGGCGGCGTCCTCGCGGTACACCGGCACGGCGAAGGTCGTCATCAGGGTCCTGCCGCCGGCAGTGTCGAAGTAGGGCTCCACCCACAGGGGCTTGCCCGCTGCCACGGTATCGGTGAACCACGCCTGCTGTTGGTAGTTGTTTTCGGGACCGGCGAGGTTGGCGTATTCCAGCTCGCCGTCCCGGCGGAAATAGTAGGGTGCGAACCCCAGGGGCTGGTCCTGCGCCGTGGGCGCCAGTGCGATGCTCGCACCGAAAATGTCGCCGTTGACCTCCACCACGTCCCGCAGCATCTGCTCCAGGCCGGCGTGGCTGTAGTCACGCTGCTGCAGCACCCGGGCGAGCAGCAGGGTGGAACTCTCCAGGCCGTGCAGCCAGCTCTCCATGTCGATGACCACCGCCCGGATGGTTTCATCGGATTCGCGCTGCAGGCGCTCGAGAATTTCGGTGCGGGACAGCCGGTAATCCACCAGCATGCCGGTGCCTGTAATGACGGCAGCGCAGAGTGTGAGCAGGGCGATCAGCCGGGTGGTGATGCTGCCGCCCCGGGTCGTGGCTTGTCCTGTTCCGGCGTTGATTACCAGCTACCGGTGTTGGCCATGGATTTCCACGGCTCCTGGGGCGGCAGGGCGTCGCCCGCCTGCAGCAGCTCGATGGAAATCCCGTCGGGAGAGCGGATGAAGGCCATATGCCCGTCCCGGGGCGGCCGGTTGATGGTGACGCCCTTGTCCAGCAGCCCCTGGCAGGTTCGGTAAATGTTCTCCACGCGATAGGCCAGGTGGCCGAAATTGCGACCGCCGGTGTAATCCTCCGGGTCCCAGTTCCAGGTGATCTCCAGCAGCGGGCTGCTGCCCTCCCGGGCCCGCTCCACATCGCCCGGCGCCGCCAGGAACACCAGCGAAAACCTGCCGGCCTCGCTGTCATGGCGTTTGACCTGTACCAGGCCGAGTTTGTCGCAGTAGAAGTCCAGGGTTTCATCCAGGTCGCGGGCGCGAACCATGGTATGCAGGTATTTCATAAGCAGGGGCCTGTCAGCCGTATTGCAGCGGTGAATGTTCAAGGGTCCGGAAATCGCCGGCCACGGCGCGAACCGGTTTCGTTGTTATGGTAGGAGTGCGGGGCCGGCGATACAAGCCCGGGTTGCCGGTCGCCTCAGCGACGCGGCGCTTCCGCCGCCTGCCTGCCTGCCATCCTGCCGGAGAAGGTGGCATCCCCGACCGACATACCGCTGCTGTACCCCTCGGCGCGGCGGACCACCCCGCAGGCGGTGCGACCGGCGGCGTAGAGACCGGGTATGACTTCGCCCTGGGTGGTGAGAACTTCGCCTGTGGTTCGGGTGTCCAGGCCCCCGAGGGTGAAATAGGGCACGAAGGCGCCGCGGCCGGGGGTTATATCCAGCGCCACCAGCGGTGGCTGCAGCGGCGTCAGCCACTCGGCCGCCTTGTGGTAGAGCGTGTCCTCGCCGCGGGCACAGTCCTCGTTATAGACCGCGAGGGTATGTTGCAGGGTCCCGGGGTGCAGGCCCAGTTCTCCCTCGAGCTCCTGCACTGTCTCCCCGGTGCCCGCCACCGGCGCTCCCAGGTAGCTCACCTTTTCGTAGTCGCCGTACTGCTCCACCGTGACGATAAAGTAGATGCGTTCGGCCGCCTGGCGCAGCACGAAGGCCCCCAGCCGGCCGTGGTACACATCCTCGTTGATAAAGCGCTGGCCCTTGTCGTTGATAACGATTCCCCGGGTCATGTCGGCGGGCGGGTAGTAGGGCAGGCTGATAAAGCCCTCGTGCATATTGATGGCGGCGCCGCCGACCGCCATGCCCATCAGGATGCCGGTGCCGGTATCGCCGGGATTGCCGATGGGGGTGTTGCCCGCGGTCAGCATCGGGGCGTACTTGCGCACCATCTCCTCGTTCATCACGAAACCGCCGGCGCAGAGGATGACGCCCTGGCGGGTGCGCACGTTGAGCTCCCGCTGGTCCTGGCGCACCACCAGCCCGACCACGGCTTCGTTGTCATCGACGATCAGGGTCAGGGCGCGGGTTTCGTATTCCACCGTGATGGCGTCGCGGCGGGACACGTTGTCCAGCAGGATCCTGGTAAGCAGCGGGCCGCCGTTGTCGCCCTCCACCTGCAGGTTGTGACCCCTGGGGCAGGGCTTCGCGTGCTGGGCGAAGGGCCAGGCCTTCTCGCTGCCGGTGTAAAGGAGGCAGTCGTCCGTCAGGCACATGATGGCCCGCTCCTCGTGGAAACTGTCCTTGAAGGGTACGCCGATATCCACCAGCCACTGGAAGTGCTCGCTGCTGTGTTCGCAGTAGTTGCGGATCTTGGCCTCGTCCGCCTGGGGCCCGGCCGCCATCATCATGTAGGCGACCATGTCCTCGGTGCTGTCGTCGAAGCCGCAGGCCCGCTGCACCCGGGTGCCGCCGCTGCCGCCCATGTAGATTTCGGCGCTGGACAGGGCCGTGGAGCCGCCGCCGGCGCTGGCGAGCTCGAATACGATGACCTGTGCGCCCCCGTCGGCGGCCTCGATGGCGGCGCAGCCACCGGCGCCGCCCAGGCCCACGACCGCGACATCGGTCTCCCGGTCCCACTGGCTGACGTCGCGCAGCTTGCGGGGCTGGGAGGGGTTGGTTCTGGTATTTGCTGCCATGGAAGTGACCTCGATTACTGGTCGCGCGGGGCGCCCGGGACTGAGTTGGCCTGTGAGAGCGGAAATTAAATCGGTTTCGCCCAGGGGAAACAACGGCGCTGTGTCCTGGTCAGACCAATTAGTTGTACAGTGTATGTCTTTCCGGCCGTGGCAGCGGGCCTGGAGGAGTGGTTACTGTACGCCTGGTAAAGCAACAGGCCGGGGTGTCCAGGTTCCGGGGAATTCGATCGATGTCAGTGGACAGATATTTACGCCAGCGCGAATTTTCGTTGTCGCGGCGCGTTTTCCTCCAGGGCTTGGGGGTGGGCACTGCCATG
>JAOUDU010000311.1 GCA_029859085.1 Gammaproteobacteria bacterium
TGGTGAATATGACCAGGGCCTTCGCCAAGGAGTGCGGTCCCCTGGGTATCCGCTGCAACGCGCTGCTGCCGGGCCTCACCCGCACCAAATTTGCCGGCGCCCTGTTCGCCAATGAGGACATTTACAAGGAGGCAATCCGCCAGATCCCGCTGGGTCGCCACGCGGAGCCCGGTGAAATGGCGGGCACGGTTCTGTACCTGGTCTCCGATGCCGGCAGCTACACCAACGGTGAGTGCATCGTGGTGGATGGCGGCCTGACAATCTAGACCAGGTAGCCGAACCCTCCCTCTTTGATGTAGAGCTCGCAGCGGTCCTTGCCTGAGGGGGTGAGACTGCCCCCGGCGGGTATGCGCAACCAGCTGTGTCTGCGGTAGCTGCCGAACTGGTCGGTAAAACGCCCTTCCAGCACGAACAGTTCCGCACCCCGGGGGTACTGCAGCGTTCCGATTGCGGATGGCGTTTCCCAGCGCTCAAGCCGCGTATGGTCGGTATAGGGCTGCTGGGCGTAGAGCTCTTTCCGGGCGAGGCCCTCGCGATCGGAATCGATCCAGGGATAGTCGCGGGTCTGCACCGCCACGTGCCGGCGGTCGCTGCCCGGAAATTGCCGCAACTTTACCAGCAGCGTGCACCCCCCATGGGAGAAAGGGCTGTGGTGAAATCCCTCCGGATTGAGCAGGTAGGTGCCTGCGGGCCAGTCCCCGTGTTCGTCTGAAAATATGCCGTCGAGCACCAGGATTTCCTCGCCGCCGGGGTGCCCGTGGGCCGGGAACACCGCACCGGGCAGGTAGCGAACCACCGAAGTGACCCGGCCGGATTCCGCCGGGCCGGAAAGGTGCACGCGCTTGCGCTGGACATGCCCGCCGGGGCTTTGTGTCCATTCCATATCCTGCGTATCCACGGCAACTCGCGCCGCGAGATCCGTGTTCAGGCCTGGTGTATCTTTCTGCATATCGTTGATGCCCATGATCACCCGGCGCTATCGCTCCTGCGGGCCAGACCGCAAACCCAGCGCCGGCCGGACTGTCCATTCTCGAGTGTATTGCTGGAATTTGCCAGCGCCACAGCTGTCGGCCCGGTGGATTGCCAAATGCAGCGGCAGCGGGCTACAGTATCTGTAATCTTGAGGGGAGCGCAGTATGGAGCGAGACCAGATTCACCCGCAGCTGCTTGCGGATTGCCATCTCCTGGGAAGCCTGGCGGCATCGACAGTGCTGCTCAATCGCAACGCGGCGCTGCCCTGGTTCATCCTCGTACCGGATACGCGCCTGAACGATATCCTCGACCTGCCTGAGCATCACCGCGATGTGGTGATGGCCGACTGCGCCGCCGTATCAGCATTCATCAAGCAGGTGCTGGGATTCGCCAAGGTCAATTTTGCCGGCCTGGGCAACGTCGTGCCGCAAATGCACCTGCATATCATCGGCCGCAGTGAGGACGATCCCTGCTGGCCGCAACCCGTGTGGGGAAATCTGCCCGGGGGAGAACAGTATGAGCCGCTGCAGTTGCTGGGCTGGCAGGCCGACCTGCAGAAGATGGTAGACCTGCGCCCGGCGGACCTGTCGCTGCAGTATTGAGCGCGCACTGAACCGTGGCCAAGAAAGTACTTGTAACTCACCAGCTGCCCGGTGGCAGGATCCAGGAACTCGCGCGACACTGCGAAATGAATGTCTGGATGGGGCCGGGGCTGCTGCCGCCGGCGGGATTGCGCGCGGAACTGGCAGGCTGCCAGGGGCTGGTATGCCTGTTGACGGACCGGGTAGACCGGGCACTGCTGGATGCGGTGCCGGGCCTGGAGTTCGTGTCCAGCATGTCTGTAGGGGTGGACCATATCGATGTACAGGCGCTGTCCGAGAGAGGTATTCCACTGGGCAATACCCCGGGCGTGCTGGTGGATACAACCGCGGACACCGCCTTCGCCCTGCTGCTGGCGGCGGCCAGGCGGGTCCCGGAAGCCGACCGCTTTGTGCGCGATGGCAACTGGACCGCTGCCAACGCCTGGGCGCCGGGGTTTTTTACCGGCAAGGATGTCAGCGGTGCAACCCTGGGGATTGTCGGCCTCGGCCAGATAGGCCAGGCGATGGCCAGGCGGGCGGCGGGTTTCGGTATGCAGGTGCTGGCCTGGAATCGGGCTCCCCGGCAGGTGGCGGGAATAGAAATGGTCACGCTGGAGGAGCTGCTGCTGCGCAGCGATTTTGTCAGTGTCCATGTGGCCCTGGCACCTGCAACCCGCAATTTGCTCGACGCCGGTAAAATTGCCCTGATGAAGCCAGGCGCGGTGCTGGTAAACACCGCGCGCGGCGGCATCGTCGATGAGCTTGCCCTGGCCGATGCGCTGGCCAGTGGCAGGCTGGCGGCCGCTGGTATCGACGTATTTGAGCGTGAGCCAGTGCCGGCGGACAATCCACTATTGGCGTTGCCCAATGTCGTGGTCACTCCGCATATCGGCAGTGCGACGACGCTGACCCGCGCCCGCATGGCGGATATGGCCGCGGTGAACGCGATAGCCGCGCTGCAGGGGCAGGCTATGCCCTGCTGTGTGAACCCGGAAGTTTACCGCTGAGGGTCGCAATGCCCGCCGGCGGAGGGAATTATTTGGCCGGCGGCAGCGTTTTCAGGGCATCGTGAACCCCTTCCTGGATGCTGCTGCGCATTTCCTGCTTGTCGACCTTGTTCACGTTTTCCACGATCTTGGTGATGATGACGTGCCACACTTCCTTCTTGGTGGTGGCATCGTTGAACTGCAGCCCGATATTGCTCGTTTCCTTGACTCCCCCGAGGGCATAGGCGTTGTCGACCACCGCCTGGTTGACCTGCTGATTCGGGTTCACCGACGGATAGGGCGTGATGTTGTAGGCCTCGGCACTGCGCTCCCCCATGCGCAAACCGCTGGCGTAGATGTAGTCCACGCTGAACTGGGCGCGCTCGTTGTCCAGCACGTAACCTTTTTTGCCGAGCTCGGCATCCACCGCGCGGCGCAGGATCGGGTCCATGATGTACATGGGATCCTGTGAGTTGGCGGTATTGGGCAGCGGGTCGCTGCGCCAGCGGTAGTATTTGTAGTTGCCGGCCGCAAAGCTGTCGATCGGGGCCGGCCTGGTTTCTATTCCGCTGCAGGCCACCACCGCCAGGGTCAGTAGCAGGGTCGCCAGTGTCGTGATGATGCGCATGATATTCCTCTGGGGCTTCACCGGGGTCGGCTGCCGTCGCACGCATGGTAGCAGCCTCTGCCGGGGCCAGTCACCACATAGTCAGGCGCCGCCCCGGTGTTTCGCGAACTCGCCATCGCTACAGGATTTATCTGGGCTTATTCGGATGATTTGGCTGTATCGCTTTGATAGGATGAGTGGCATAACTATAGGTTATTTCTGGATAAGACCATGATATCTCGAAAATTGATCCGGACCGACCTGAACCTGCTGGTCGCACTGCAAATCCTGCTGGAAGAGCGCAATGTAACAAGGGCTGCGGAGCGCCTGTCGGTATCGCAGCCCGCCCTGAGTAAAACCCTGCAGAAATTGCGCGACTCGTTCGAGGACGAGCTGTTCACCCGCACCGCCCACGGCCTGGTGCCCACTCCCCGGGCGGAGGAACTGGCCAGGGAATTGCCCTCCCTGCTGGAGAAGGTCGAACATGTCCTGGGCAACGAGGGATTTGATCCCGAGACGTTTGTCGGAAGCTTCAAGCTGTTGCTGCCCCCGATACTGAGTGAGGCGCTGTTGCCGGGCCTGATGGCGGAGTTGAGCGGAATCGCCCCCGGGGTGCAGATCATCACCGCCGAGGTGGCGCCAAACTTCCAGGAGCAGCTGAAAAAAGGGGATGCGGATTTTGCCGCCTTTGTCGCCCAGGATACCGAGCGCGATATCCTCGCCGAGCCCATCGCCACCATCGCTCCGCGCTGTTATATGCGCCGGGACCACCCAATGGTAAAGAGGGAGATGAGCCTGCAGGATTTCCTCGCCTACCCGCACCTGCGCCTCTACCTCCCGGGGCTGACCCGGGAGAATACCAGCATGGTTGACGACGTGCTCGGGCAGTACGGGGTGCACCGCACGATCGCCCTGGAAACTACGCAGTTTGCCGCCGCGGTGGGAGTACTGTGTCGCACCGACTCCCTGCTGGTCGCCAATGCCGGCTTCGAGGCGGGAGGGCTCTACCGGGAGCGGATCACCGGCCATGACATCCCGGCGGAACTGCAGCGGATGATTCGCAATTCCCACAGTGGCCACCGCGGAAAAATGTCGCTGATGCGGCATACCCGCACCGCCCGCAGCTCGGCCCACCAATGGATGCGGACCCTGCTGATGAAACACCTGACCGTCCCGGGTGAGACCGTGCAGCCTACTTCCTGACGGAATTGCGATAGGACCTCGGCGACATGCCGACGGTCCTGTTGAACAGCCTGGAGAAATACAGCGGGTCATCGTAGCCGAGGGTGGTCGCAATAGCCTTGACGCTGGTTTCGCCGCTATCGAGCAGGTGACAGGCGTGTTCCATCTTCATATTGAGAAAATGCCTGATCGGTGAATAGCCGGTGAGGGCTTTGTATTTG
>JAOUDU010000312.1 GCA_029859085.1 Gammaproteobacteria bacterium
TGCAAGTTCCGCGACTGCCAGCACGTACACGAACCCGGCTGCGCGATCCTCGGGGCGCTGGCGGAGGGGAAGATCAGCGAGCGGCGGATGGGGAGTTACAGGTATATCGTCGACAGCCTGGGGGAAAATTAGCCGGCTGTCTTGCGGCGGCTGTCAGCCGATATCAGCGCCCTTTTCGCCGACTTTACATGCGAGGCCGGTCACCGCTGGAATACCCATAGAGTGGACAACGCAAAATTCCAGGCTGCGATGACCGCAATTGCCGCTGCCTGGACCAGCAAATAATTCACGTCGAGCCAGGAAACCCCGAGGTACATGATCGCGCCATTAATCAGGAAGCCACCCGTAATCATGCAGAAATAACGCCCCAGCCTCGTGGCATGTCGCCCCTCGACGCTGTAGGTCCACTGGTGGTGCATCAGGTAGTTGAAGGCTACAAGGATGATGTAACAGGCGCTGCTGGCCAGGGTCGGGTCCAGTGCCAGCAATTCAACGATCAGCATCAACAGGCAGTAATACAACGCCGAGGTCGCGAGACCCACGATGGCAAACCGGAATGCGGTCCTGGACAGGCTCATGAGGTCAGGTCGGCTCCCGCCAGGGGAACAATCAGCAAATCCTGCCCAGCGATTCACCCAGGCGCGTGGCAACTCCCGCCCCGTAGGCCGCGTCAAACTCCACCGCATCCTTCGGAAACAACAGGATCACTGTAGAGCCGAGCTTGAAGCGACCCATCTCCTCGCCCTGGGCCAGCTCGATCACACGGGGCATGCCGACGAAATCCTGGAGCACCGGGTCGGAGGTGGGGGGCGCTACCTGGCCCGACCAGACGGTCTCGATACCGGCCACCACCATCGCGCCGACGAGGACCATCGCCATCGGGCCGGCGGCGGTATCAAAATGACAGACCAGGCGCTCGTTGCGGGCGAACAGGCGCGGGACGTTTTCAGCTGTCACCTGGTTCACCGAGAACAGCTTGCCCGGGATATAGCTGGTGGCGGTGAGTCGACCCGCCAGCGGCATATGGACCCGGTGATAGTCCCGGGGCGAGAGGTAAATGGTGGCAAAGCGACCAGCGGCAAACAGGTCGGCGCGCTGTTCATCGCCGCCGAGCAGCTCGAAAACGCTGAAGGACTGGCCCTTGGCCTGGAAGATGCGGCCGCCCAGAATATCTCCAAGCTGGCTGACGGCCCCATCGGCCGGGCAGACCAGGTCCGCCTCCGCCAGCGAGCGGGCATTCTCGCGCAGGGCGCGTGTAAAAAACGCATTGAATGAAGCGTAGCGGGTGGGGTCGGGGTCAGCCGCCTCCCCCATATCCACGTGAAAATGCCGGATGAATATGTGGATCAGCCAGTTCTTCAGCCACAGGGGGTGGCGCAGGTCCGCCAGCCACCCGGTGCAGCGGGAGAGCAGGTGCTGGGGCAAAATATGCTGTAAAAGGATGAAAATTTTGTCCATAGATCGTAGTGTTACACTATCGGTGTCCGGGAGAGCAGATTATAACAGTGAAGACCTGGCTTCTGACATTTATCCTCGCGTTGCCTGCACTGGCCTATGGGCAGGCCCCGGCCGAAGCCGAGTCGAAAGACAGCATTGAAGGCTGGGAGGCGGCGGTACCTGGCGACCCCAACGAGCCCGCCGATAACTGGGTGGACTCCAGCCATTCCTATGCCACCGAACAGGCCCAGGCCCTGACCGAGTGGATGGACGCCTATTTCGGCGAGCCAAACTATGAACTCGAATCAGCTGAATCGCTCCTGCGACTTGATTTCACCTCCAAGTGGGACCAGGACGATGGCATCAATAACAACATACGGCTGCGCGGGAAGCTGCAGCTGCCCAGGATATCCAAGCGCCTGAACCTGGTATTCAACGACGAGTCGGGGGATGAGATCGACCTGGATGATACCAGTCAACGCAAACTGGATGACAGCGTCGGCCTGCTCTATGAGATATCGGAAAGCAAACGTTCCCGTTTCGACCTCACCCTGGGTATCAACTGGAACAAGCTGCGCCCGGGGGTTCGCTATCGCTTCCAGGACAGCCTGGGCGAGCTGAGCAGCTACCGCCTCACCCAGCGGCTGCAATACGACAACAGCGAGGGCGGCTACGCCACCAGCCAGGTCGAACTGAACCGGGTGCTGGGCCGCAACCAGGTCCTGCGCTGGAACAACAAAGGTGTATACGGGGAGGAGACTGACGGTGTCGAATGGTTGACCCGGCTGTCACTGTTCCAGCGCCAGAAAACCGTCAACCGCAGGCGCGAACTCGGCATCAGTTACTTCGGCGCGATCAACGGCCTCACCGACCCGGAATATGTGAAGAACTACCGGCTCGGCGTGCTGTTCCGGCGCCAGATCTACCGAGACTATATGTTTATTGAGCTGGAACCGGCGTACAACTACCGCAAGCAGGATCCCGACGATAAACGGCAATTCGCCTGGAGCGTGGCCCTGCGCCTGCAATTTGCGCTGGAGCGCGACCTCGATCGCAAGAGGAAGAAGAAACAGAACCAGCAAAACAGCGTTGCGGAAACCGGGGAAGCCGCCCCGGCCCAGCCTCTGCTCGCGCCGGAGGAAACCAGGGGCGAGTACCAGCCGCCCCCGGATTTCCTGCCCGTCGGCGAGGAGCTATAGGTTTTCCTCGGCGAAAGCCGCCAGCCTCGAACGCACAATACCGTTCACGTGCATGATCCCCGCGTGAGGGTACTGCTTGCTCTTTTCCACCAGGTAAGTCAGCCCGGAGGTGAGGGGTGATATGTACTTGTTGTCGATCTGGGCGAGGTTCCCCAGCACCACGATCTTGGAGTCCGCCCCCACCCGGCTGATCACCGACTTGAGCTGGAACTGGGTCAGCCCCTGGGCCTCGTCGATGATGATATAGGCGTTGTTGAAAGAGCGTCCGCGCATGAAATTGAGCGACTTGAACTGGATGTTCGCCCGCTCCTTCACATAGCTGATACTGCCGTGGCATGACTCGTCGGTGCCGTGCAGGATCTCCAGGTTGTCGTCGAAGGCCGCCAGCCAGGGCGCCATTTTTTCCTCCTCGGTACCCGGCAGGAAGCCGATCTCCTCCGCCAGCGGCGGCGTGGAGCGGGCCACGATCAGCTTGGAGTAGCGCTTCTGCTCGAGGATCGCGTGCACCCCGTAGGCCAGCGCCAGCAGGGTCTTGCCGGACCCGGCGGGGCCGGTCATCACGGTCATGTCCACGTTGTCGTCGGCCAGCAGGGACATCGCCATGGCCTGCTCCAGGTTGCGCGGCACCAGGCCCCAGAAGCGCCGGTTCATCAGGTTGTCGCGACTGTCGCAACGCAGGTACACGTACTCCTTCTCCACCCGCTTGACGAAGGCCATGAACTGCTGGTCGTCGTACAGGAACATATTGGGGTAGGCCTGGGGCAGTGACTTGCGCGGGATGCGGTGCAGGGTGCAGTCGCCCTCGCGCAGGGTATCCACCTCGCTGATGGTGGACCAGAAATCGCCCTCAATATGTTCATAGCCGCGGGCCAGCAGGTCGATATCGTCCAGCACCCGGTCCCGGCGGTAGTCCTCCACATGCACCAGCCCCGAGCCCTTGGCCTTGATCCGCATGTTGATGTCCTTGGTCACCAGGCAGACGAACTCGTTGGGGTGCTCGGCCTGCAGCCGCAGGGCGACGTTGATGATGCGGTTGTCGTTGGCCTGGGCCTGGGTGTCATCCAGGTAGGGCACCGCGGTGTTATCCGCCATGCGCTGGTCGGGGTAGATCGCCAGGGTGCCCATCGGGCTGCCGTCCAGGCTGGTGCCGGGAACGCCCACCCCCTCCTGGATCTGCTGCGGCGTGGCGTTGTCCACCACCTTGTCGATCATCTGGATCGCGATGCGCGCCTCCCGGCTCACGGTCTTGTCGTGCCGGTCCTTGATGTGGTCGAGCTCCTCCAGCACGGTCATCGGGATGACCACGTGGTGCTGCTTGAAGGCGGTGACCGCCGTGGGGTCGTGCAGCAGGACATTGGTGTCCAGCACATAGGTTTTCCTGACAACGGGTTTAAGGGTGGTTTTTTCTACGCGCAGGGCGGAGCCTGAGTCCATAGAGGATTCCTCATCGAAGGGTCACTGGGTAATGGTCCGGGACGTTTCCTGTTTTTGACCGACAGCACTGGCCGGGGCTGGGGTTGATCGGAGGGCGTATTGAAGGACGTATTGAGGCGTGGATCGGAGGGTGTATGAGGCCCGAGCCCTGGTGGCTCGCTGGCAGCGCGCTGGCGCTGTTTGTGTGACACATGGCAACAGACGATGTGCTGTCCTGCCTGCATCCGGAAATCAGTCAATGGCTCTTCCCGGCGGGGCTGGTTTCTACCGCGTTGCAGCGATTATCAAACCCGCTCCCGCGGCCTGTCAATGGCGCAGGGGGAATTAATCACCTGGTCGGACCGGCGGGCCCGTCTCACTCACTGACGTCGCCGAGATCTCCCACTGACACAGCGGGTGATTTCCGCTACGATAGCGCGCTTGTCTCCAAGAATTTATAAGTAGCTCCCTCCATGCTCAACCAGGACGCCCTGTCGC
>JAOUDU010000314.1 GCA_029859085.1 Gammaproteobacteria bacterium
CGAAGTTGCCAGACCAGAAGAACCCATTGGCACTCCAGGTGACTACCGAACTGTCTGTTTCATACCAGTGGCCGAACCGCCAGCACTGCAGTATTGCAGCCCGGTGTGTTTGCTGGATCGCCTTGGGCTGGGCCGTCGACCCCGACGAGAAAAAAATCAGCCCCTGGTCAACGGGGCTCGAGGCGGCGGCGGTGGCGGTGGCGACTGCGGCTGGAATACGCTCACCGCAGGCGATGAAATCCCGCCAGTCCTGGAGGCCGGGGCGGACGTGTTCACTGTCGACGCAGACGACCCGGCGCAGGAAAGGCAGGTCCTCGAGGAATAAATTCCCGGGGATTGCCTGTGCCAGTGAAGGGCACAGCGCGAAGATGTCCGAAATGAAATCACGGGACGCCACACCGGCTTCCATAATCAATATTTCAATATCGGAGTGGCGCAGCTGGTATTCCAGTTCCTGCAAGGTTGAGAATGTATTCAAAGCCACTGTCACGCCGCCCGCCATCGCGGTGCCAAACATGCTGCATATCCATTCCGGCCTGTTGCTGATGAGCAGGCCTACCCGGGTCCCCCTGCCAGCGCCCGCGGCCAGTAATGCCCTGGCAACCTTGAGCGACTGGGCATGCATTTCGGCGTAAGTCCAGCTCCTGTCCGTTCCGGCGAGGTCGCGCCAGCGCAGCGCCTGCCTGCCCGCATGGGTAGCGGCTATCTCCGCGATAAAACCGGGCAGGGTAAGTGATCCCAGTCCTTCCTCGCTCTCCAGGGCAGGGCCCCGTATTTCGGAAAGTGCAGCCATAACAGACAGGAATCCTCAGGCCAGGGTTGCGCGAAAGACGAGGGCTGCAGCTGCCTGCACCCGGTTACAATCGCCCGGAAAAATCGTGTACATGATCTGCCCGCCGCCGTCAGTACATAACGCGGCCGCCATTGACGCTGAGCGTGTGGCCGGTGACGTAGCCGGCTGCCTCCGACACAAGGTAGGAGCAGGCCGCGGCGATATCTTCGGGTTGGCCAGCCCTTTTCATCGGCGAGTTGACAGCAGCCTGGTGCTCGATGTCCACGGGGGAGGCGCGCAGCATCGGCGTGTCGATGAAGCCCGGCGGGATATTGTTTACCGTGATGCCCTTGTCGGCATATTCCCTGGCGAGGGCCTTGGTCAGGCCAATCACGCCACCTTTTGAGGCTGCGTAGTGCGCCATCATCGGAGCGCCTGTCTGGGCGGATGAGGAGGAGATATTGACGACTCTCCCCCAGCCGGCGGCGAGCATGTCGGGAATGACGGCCTGCACGCAAAGGAAAGGCCCCTTGATATTGATCTGCATCATCCGATCCATCATGTCCTCAGTGATCTCCTGGAACCGGCAGAACCCCGTAATGCCCGCGTTGTTGACCAGGATGGTGATCGGTCCCAGTTCGGCGTGGGTGCGGGCCACGCTGGCGGAGATAGCGGTCGCCGCCGCGGCGTCACCGACACAGGCAATGGCGCTGCCGCCGGCGCCGGTAATCATCGCTACGGTTTCTTCGGCACCTTCGCCGTTCAGGTCCCAGACCGAGACTGCGGCCCCATCCCTGGCCAGTTGCAGGCAGATGGCGCGGCCAATGCCGCTGGCCCCGCCGGTAACTACTGCTACTTTTCCGCTCAGTGACATCTGTGTATATCCTCTTGCAATCAAACCATTTGCTGCGCACCAGCTTAGGTGGGGCAGTTCCCTGCGGCTGCTGCGCCGCCTCGGGCATTTCCGGGCAGCGCACAATCCAGTGAACGGGAAAGGTACTAGAAGAGCATTTTATAGTCAACAATGATGTATATTACGGGTCCGCCCCCGGGATACCCCGGGCAAGCCTGTGCTGAGCGGCATATTGCCCCGGACGATGGTGATCAACATGTATGTTATGCTCCTTTTTTTGCCACGGGGGAGAGGGTATGTCGAAGTCATCGAGGCCGGCGCGGCGCAACAATACAGATCCTGAATCAACCCGCAGGGAAATCCTGCAGGCTGCCCTCGAGATCCTGGCCAAGGATGGCCCTGAAAGTCTCAGTGTCGCCGCGGTGGCACGGCGCGCCGGCGTCAACCGCGGCACCGCATACCAGCACTTCCCCACGCGGGAGGACCTTGCCCACGCCACCGCCAGCTGGGTCAGCGAGCGGATCTACAAGGAGTTCTACGGCGGCCTCGAGGAACTGGCAGGCGACAGCGAGGTGTACCCCCCCGACCTGGCCCTGGAGCGCCTTTCAGGCTTCGCGATGAACAACCCGGAGCTGAGCCGGGCATGGCTGTTCGATGTCATGTCGACCCAGGGCAGCGTGACGGATAAATTCTGGAAAAAATACGTGGCGCAGCTCGGGGAATTTGTAGATGCGGGCTATGGTCGACGGGATATGGATGTAGAGGTCTTCGCCTTTATCACCCTCGCCAGCGCCCTGCTGTGGCCGATCTGGGTGGGCGCCCATGCCAGGAATCCCAGGGCCCGCGACAAAATGCAGCGGCGTTTCTTCGACGAGATGATGCGGCTGGTGCTGTTCGGTTCCCTCGTGCCGGAACGCCATGCCGACCTCGTGCAACGTTTCAGCGCGGCCCCCGACCCGGCCGAATGAGGGCGCTGCTGCGAATCTCGCGATACTCCGGTTGCGGACTGGCCTCACGCCTTCGCCGGGCTTTTCCTGCCGCGCGGCCAGTGCGACAGCAGGTCGTCAAATATTTCTTCCGAGGCGCCAAGCCCACCCAGGTGGCCTTCGCCTTCGCGGATGCGCAGCTCGGCATTGGGCAGCCGCCCGGCCATGTGCTCACCGTGCCTTAGCGGGACGATATTGTCGGCGTCGCCATAGAGCAGGTAGACCGGCGTGGTTACCTGGCCCAGTTCAAACCCCCAGTCGCGGCCGAAGATCACCACATCGTGCAGCATTGCCTGCATCTGGTCCCTGCTGGCCAGCAAAATGTCGTCTTCAAACATATGGCGGATGGCCGGGTCCTCGAATACCAGCTGGTCGCCGGGGGGCATGAACCGGGCGACGGCGTTCATCGACCTGTCCACATGGGGCTCGAGGCGGCGGATGAGCCGGAGCAGGAGGGCGTTCAGGGGCACCCGCAGATGCTTGACCACCGGAGCCAGGGCGCGGGTGAGCCGCGATACGCCGCCCGCGGCGGCATCCACGCCCACGGCGGGGGCAACCCCACCGAGGATGGTCGCCGCCAGCACCCGGTCCTGCAGGTAATAGGCGCAGGCCAGCGCATAGGGGCCGCCGCCGGACAGGCCGCAGACCGCGAACCGGTCTATTCCCTTGGCATTGCAGAAGGCCTGGATATCAGCGGCCCAGTCCGCCAGGGAGTTGTAGCTGTGGGAGGTGGAGTCACCGATCCCGGGCCGCTCCACCGCGATCAGCCGGACCTTGCGCCTGACCGCCAGTTCCCTGGCTTTCGGCGCAATCTGGCGGCGTCCCCCGGGGGTGCCGTGAAACCACAGGATGGGCTTGCCGTCGGCGGGGCCGTACTCGGCATAACCGAGTTTGCGGCCGTCTTTCAGGCGGAAAGTGCCCTCGAAACGGGGTGGCAGAATCTGGTTCATTGGGGAGTCTCCGCGGCGCCGAGCCGATGATGGGTTGGTCCACTTTGTAACAGTTATGACCGGGGTCTTGAGCGCTCACTACCGCATTCACCAGGCCGCGTTGCGCCATGTCTGGCGCTAATATACGGCATCGTCGGTTACTATGCATCGGGCGTCGGGCGGTTACCGGACGCCCTGGTCCTCGCCCTCTAAATAGACAGCACTGTTGACTGTCGGCGCGACGGCATAGTAACCTCGAAGGCTTTCAGGTGCACCCTGCAGCGGAGTCAACCCACAATGAATTTCGATCTTTCCGAGGATCAGCGGATGATGCGCGAATCCTTTGCCCGCCTGCTGGATGTCCAGAGCAGCCCGGGGCGAGTGCGCGCCGCCACCGAAACTGGTGGGTTTGATCGCGGCATGTGGCGAGCCCTGGCTGAAATGGGCGCTTTTTCGCTGCGGGTCCCGGTGGAAATGGACGGCCTCGGACTGGGCGTGATGGATGCCGCGGTACTGATGGAAGAGGCGGGCAGGACCCTGGCCAGCGGCCCGCTCGCCGAAACGCTGGTGGCGGCCAGGGTGCTGGCGAGCCTGGGTGGGGAATCACAGGGCGATCTGCTGGGGCAGGTGGTGGCCGGTGAGAAAGTGCTCAGCCTGGCGTTTCACGATGTCGCCCAACAGCCACTGCAGTGGGTGGCCGGCGGTGCGGTGGCGGACGCGGTGATAGCCCGCGACGACAACCGCGTTGTCCTGGTCTACCCGGCGCCCGGCGCGAGCCGGGGCGAAGCCAATCTCGCTTCCACACCGATTGCGGAACTGCGGCTCGACACCGGTGAACGTACCGTTCTTTCGAGCAGCGCCGACGGCCGCAAGGTATTTGCGCAGGCCATCGAGGAGTGGAAACTGTTGCTGGCCGCGGCACTCTCCGGACTGTCCCGCGAGGCGGTGAGGCTGGCTTCCGGGTACGCCTGCGAACGGGTCGCCTTCGGGCAGCCCATCGG
>JAOUDU010000313.1 GCA_029859085.1 Gammaproteobacteria bacterium
TCGGCCTGCGCACAATCTCCTGGTGACAACATTAAAAATTCCCATCCATCTGTTCCCTCACCCGCCCGTCTATCGCCTCCCGGGCACGAAATATCCGCGAGCGGACCGTGCCGACCGGGCAATCCATTATTTCGGCAATATCCTCATAACTCAGACCATCGAATTCGCGTAAAGTTACCGCGGTTCGCAAATCTTCCGGCAGTTCGCTGATTGCCCGCTCCACCACCGCTTTCAGCTCCGCTCCAAACAGGGCGTTCTCGGGGGTTTCGATCTCATGCAACAGCGCCCCGCCCTCGTAATATTCGGCGTCCTCCACATCCACATCCGAACCGGGAGGCCGCCGCGAGCGGGAGACAAGGTAGTTCTTCGCGGTATTGATGGCGATCCGGTAGAGCCAGGTATAGAACGCGCTGTCTCCGCGAAACCCCGGGAGGGCGCGATAAGCCTTGATGAACGCCTCCTGTGCCACATCCTGGATTTCATCCGTATCGTGAACATACCGGCTGATCAAGCCAAAAATCCTGTGCTGGTACTTGAGTACCAGCATATCAAACGCCCTCGAGTCGCCTTTTTGTACCCTGGCAACCAGTTGTTGGTCCGTCGCTGTGGCAGTCAAGCCCTGCACCCCTCCCTAGTCCACGACATCACTGCCCCGCCTGCACTGCGGCCCATGCCGCGATAGACAACAGGGCGCACAGCAAGTTCACTGCCACAACCGGAGTGCCAACCGTAAGAGGCGAAGATATCGATAAAGTTCCACAACCGGGTAATTCCTTATTTGGCGCGAGCTCGTATATACTCGCCTGCGGCGATGCGATAAAAGCTAAGTCTTTGACAGGCATCATATAATTCACCTCCCGATGCAGCAAGTACAGGGCTCTATGGCCACCCTCCATCAACACGACGTACTCGTCATCGGTACCGGCGCCGCCGGGCTCAGCCTGGCCCTGCACCTGCCGCCGCACCTGCGGGTGGCCCTCATCTGCAAATCCCAGCTGAACGAGGGCTCGACCTACTGGGCCCAGGGCGGCATGGCCGCGGTGCTGCATACCAGGGACACCGTGAATTCGCATGTGGAAGACACCCTGGCTGCAGGCGGCGGGCTGTGCCGGCGCGAGGCTGTGGAGTTTACAGTAAATAACAGCCGCCGGTGTGTGGAATGGCTGGTAGCCCAGGGCGTGGACTTCGACCTGAGGGAAGACCAGGCCAGCATCGACCAGCGCGAATTCCACCTCGCCATGGAGGGCGGCCACAGCCACCGGCGCATCATTCATGCCGCCGACCGCACCGGCCGGGCGATTTCGGAGGTGCTGACGGAGAAGGCACAACAGGCGCCGAACATAGAGCTGTTTACCCAACGCGTCGCGGTCGACCTGGTGGTAGAGGATGGCCGCTGCCAGGGCGCCTATATCCTCGACCGGGAAAACGACCGGGTCGAACTGTTCCAGGCCCGGGCCGTGGTGCTCGCGACCGGCGGCGCCAGCAAGGTCTATCTCTATACCAGCAACCCCGACGGCGCCACCGGTGACGGCATCGCGATGGCCTGGCGCGCCGGGTGCAGGGTCGCCAACCTTGAATTCAACCAGTTCCACCCGACCTGCCTGTATCACCCCCGCGCGAAGTCATTCCTGATCACCGAGGCGATTCGCGGCGAGGGCGGCAAGCTGCTGCTGGCCGACGGCACCCGCTTCATGGACAGTTTCGACCCGCGGGGGGAACTCGCCCCGAGGGATGTCGTCGCCCGGGCGATAGACCACGAGATGAAGCGCCTGGGAGCCGACTGCGTTTTCCTCGATATTTCCCACAAGCCGCGGGAATTCCTGCAGAGCCACTTTCCCACCATCCTGGCCCGCTGTGCCGAGTTCGGCATCGATATCTGCCGCGAACCGATTCCCGTGGTACCCGCAGCGCATTACACCTGTGGCGGCGTTGTGGTCGACACCCGCGGCCGCACCGACAGGGCGGGGCTGTATGCGATCGGCGAAACCTCCTGCACCGGGCTGCACGGCGCCAACCGGATGGCCAGCAATTCCCTGCTCGAATGTATCGTCTATGCCGAGTCTGCCGCGAAGGATATCGCCGCCACCCTGGCCGGGATACCGGCGCCGGCCCCCGCGGTCCCCTGGGACGAAAGCCAGGTGACCGACTCGGACGAGGACGTGGTGATCTCCCACAACTGGGATGAACTGCGCCGTTTCATGTGGGACTACGTGGGCATTGTGCGCACCAACAAGCGGCTGCAGCGGGCGCTCCACCGGGTGCAACTGTTGCAGGCCGAAATTGCCGAGTACTACGGCAACTACAAGGTGGGCAATGACCTGCTGGAACTGCGCAACCTGGCGATGGTGGCGGAACTGATGATTCGCTGCGCGATTTCCCGCAAGGAGAGCCGCGGCCTGCACTACACCCTGGACTACCCGGAATTGCTGCCCGAGGCAGTGGATACGGTACTGACCCCGGTCAACTCACCGCTCCAGGGCCAGGCGAACGCGCAGGCCACGTAACTGCTGCGCCGTTGCGCTGTCCGGCAGAAGGAACACCGAATCGCGGCGACCGGTGGCCAGATCGACCCAGGCCAGGTAGATGACCCAGGACAGGCAGGTACTGCCGGGGTGAATACCGACACGACGGCAACCGCCCCCCCGCTCGATGCTCCACTCCCCGCGCTCCCAGATGATGCAGGCCCCCGCGTATCGCTGCCGCGCCAGGCGCCAGCAACACAGCGCAACGGCCGGAAACAGCGTCACAGCCAGCAGTGGATAGCCCCGCTGGGAAAGGCGGAAAAGGCTGTACAGAACAACAAGGAGAAACAGCGCATGCAGTACCCGGCCGGCGCGGGAGTCAGCGATCACCAGGCGCAGTGAGGGTGAATTCGAGTACCTTGCCGACAATGGCGCGCAGCTCCTCATCTTCGGGTTGTTGCCGCCCGAGGAACCAGGCAAACAGGTCCTGGTCCTCGCAGACCATAAGTTGCTGGAACCGCTGGCGGTCGCGCTCGTCCAGTGCGGCGTAACGGGCGACCACGAAAGGCTCGAGCACCAGGTCGAGTTCCAGCATGCCGCGCCGACTGGCCCAGCGCATACGATTTATTTCCTCGTTGGATATCATGCTCATAGCAGCGTTCCCGCGCCTCATCAAAGCCGGGCAGTATATAGCCAAATGCGGTCGCGTACCCGCCACCCCGCGCGGCTGCTGCTGACACCGAACGCGCCAACCCCTATGATGGTCTTCCCATATCCACGGTATGCAACATTGAGCTGTTATTACACCGGGCTCGGCCGCGAGGCCCTGCTCCACCTGAAAGGGCCGGACGCCCGCTCCTTCCTGCAGGGGCAGGTCACCTGCGACACCCGCAAGCTGTCCGCCGCCACCGCCCTGCCCGGCACCTACTGCACCCTGAAAGGACGGGTGGTCTGCGATTTCCTGCTGTGCGAGCTGGCGCAGGAGCACCTGGTGCTGCGCATGCGCCGGGATATCCGCGCGCCGGCCGCCGCGCTGCTGGCCAAATACATCGTGTTTTCCAAGGCGAAACTGGAGCCGGAAAGTGAGGACTGGCAGGTAGCGGCCTGCTGGGGTCCCGACGCCGCCAACACGCTGCGAGACCTGTTGGGCGCGATACCATCGGCAAAATACGGTGCCAGCCGCGGCGAGGGTTTCGCCGTGGTACAAATGGATGAGGCCGGCCAGCAGTTCGAATGCTATTTCGAGCAGTCGCTGGCGACCGCGTTCCAGGCCCGCCTGGAGCAGCGCGCGCAGCCCGCGGCGGAGAGCGAGTGGGAGGCCCTGCAGATCGCCGGCGGTATCGCCCGCATCGAGGCGACCACTACCGACGAGTTTGTCCCGCAGATGCTCAATTACGATGTCACCGGCCATATCAGTTTCAACAAGGGCTGCTACACCGGCCAGGAAGTGGTGGCCCGCCTGCACTACCGCGGCACACCCAAGCGCCGCCTGTACCGGGCCGACCTCGCCCCGGGGGCTATCGCCCCGGCGCAAAAGGTTACTCCCGGCGAACCGCTCTACAGCGGCGACAGCGCCCAGGCAGCGGGCAACGTTGTCAATTGCGTGGCCACGCCGGATGGGCGGCTGTTGTTGCTGGTGACTTCGACGGCCGATGGCCTGGCGGCCGGCCTGCATCTGTTCGATGCCAACGGACCGTTGCTAAATACAGGACCTGTGCCCTACCCGGTTCCGGAAAAATAGGTTTATTGGGGCCTCGCAGGAAATTAGGCGTTCCATTCGCGGCGGCGGGCGGGGGTTACCTCGCTCCACGGCTGCGGCCCTCCGGGCTTCCCTCAGTCGGTCGGGAACCTTAAAGCGCTTCGCTGTTTCCCTCCGCTCCTTCGGCGTGCGCCTTTTACGTTCCGCGAGGCAACCCCCGCCCCCCGCCGCAGCCAGTTCAATCCTCAGAGATAAAGTCATACCGGTATTATCCCTCGGAGATGATTGCCACGCACAGCGAGAGGCTATCAAAGAGAAAATCAGACTGATGGACAGCTCAATGCAAGGGCGCGACCGGCTCGGAAGCTTAAAGACAACCC
>JAOUDU010000315.1 GCA_029859085.1 Gammaproteobacteria bacterium
GGCGCGCCGCCCCCAGCTGGAGGTGTTCGCGCAGAAACACGGGTTGCGCATGGGCACCATCGCCGACCTGATCCAGTACCGGGCCCTGCATGAGCAGTCGGTGGAATTGCGCAACAGCAAGCTGGTGCCCACCGAATTCGGCGA
This sequence comes from Gammaproteobacteria bacterium, assembly GCA_029859085.1. Lineage (GTDB taxonomy): Bacteria > Pseudomonadota > Gammaproteobacteria > Pseudomonadales > Halieaceae > JARRPM01. Next base: position 145 of record JAOUDU010000315.1, read on the forward strand.
GTTCGAATTGCACACTTTCCTCGACCTGGTCGATGACACGGTGCACTACGCGCTGACCCGGGGCGAGATCAGCGAGGACCGGGAGACCCTGGTGCGGGTGCAGACGATCAATACCCTGCGGGACGTGCTGGGCACACAGATCGAGGGAGCCGGGCCGGGCTGGTCCTATCGCCGGGCCATGCAGCACATCGCCGAACAGGGCGCTGGTGCGGTCGTGCTGATAGGCCAGCACACCAGCGCCGAGCAGAGCCTCGCCGAGGTATTGAGATTCCCGGACGCCCCCGGCGTCGCGGGGCCGACCAGTTCAGAGGGTATACAGAATTACCGGGTGATCGGCACCGGCTCGCAGATCCTGAAGCGCCTCGGCATCGGCAAGATGCGCCTGATGTCGGCGCCGGTGCACTTCAACGCACTGTCGGGCTTCAACCTGGAAGTCACGGATTTCGTCCAGCCCTGAACAGGGGTAGGGAGTGACCGGGCTCCGCCGCCCGGTTCCGACACCGCCCGCAACAGCCCCCGCCTCTACAACTTGCTGAAGTCCGGAGGCCGCCGCTCCATGAAGGCGGTGATCGCCTCGATATTTTCCGGCGACCCGGCCTGGCGCTGCATGCCCGCCTGCTCCGCCGCGATCGCCGCGTCGATGGCCGGCAGGTGGTGCAGGCGCAGGCTGCGCTTGATCTCCCGCAGTGAGTTTACCGGCCAGCGCGCTATTTCGGCCGCCTTGGCCAGCGCGTGGCCGAACAGGTCCGCATCCGGCACCACCGCTGCAGCGATGCCGTAATCCAGCGCCTTGTCGGCGTCCACCCATTCGGCGGTGTAAAACAGCTCGGCGGCCCGCTGGGCGCCGATATTGGCCTGCAGCATGTAACTGCTGCCCCACTCCGGCACCAGTCCCAGGCTGGCGAAGGGCAGGCGCAGGCGCAGGCTCTCCCCCACGTACACGATGTCCGCGTGAAACAGTACCGTGGCACCACCACCGACCGCTGCGCCCTGTACCGCCGCCACCAGCGGTTTGTCGAATTCGACCACGGCCCGGGCCGCGGATTCGAAGGGATGCTCCTCGCCCGGCGGGGTCTCGGCAAAACTGGCCAGGTCCACCCCGGCGCAGAAGTGCTCGCCGGCTCCGCGCAACAGCACGCAACGCACGGTAGGGTCCGCGGCGGCAGCGCTGAACGCTTCCCGCAGGGCCACCCACATCGCGTTATTGATCGCGTTTTTCTTTTCCGGGCGATTGAGCGTGAGCACCAGCACCCCGTCGCGATTTTCCGAAAGCAGGTATTCACTCATGCAGCCGCCCTCGCCAGCTTCAGGGATGAAAGCGGACGCAATCCGCCAGCGCCGCCCGGTCGGTTGCGCAGCGGTTGACCGGCGCATCCGGGTCCGGGTAGCCGAAGGAAATGCCGAAAAGCAATTTGTTACCGGCCTCCACCGCGAGCTCCTCGCGGATGACGTCGGCCTCGAAGCTCAGCGCTGTCTGGGGGCAACTTCCCAGGCCGTGGGCGGACATGGCCAGCATCAGCGTCTGGGCATACATGCCCAGGTCCGCCGCTTCCCGCAGCCCGAAGGGCTCCGGCAGGAACAGGAAGGCCACATGGGGCGCGTCGAAGAAGGTGAAGTTGCGCATGAACTGCTCCTGCCGGCGGACCTTGTCAGAGCGTTCGATACTCACCGCGTCGTACAGCGCCTGGGCGGAGGCGTACTGGCGCTCCTTGTACACGCCCTGGTAAACACCGTCGTAGGGAAAATCGAGAGTGATTTCACCCTTCATAAAGCGCCGGGGCAACTCGTCGCGCAGGGCCTGCAGGCTGGCACCGGACGCGACGTGGGTAAGCCAGGGCTGGGTGTTGCAATTGCTGGGCGCCCGCTGGGCGACTTCAAATACCCGCTCCAGCGTTTGCGCGGGAACCGGCTGTGGTAAAAAAGCGCGCAGCGAGCGTCGCCCAAGCACTATCTCGTCAAATATCCGGGCTGACTCAGTCATACATGTCACTCGTAAAAAAAGGGGGCCATTATGCGCACGGTTCCGCGCTTTTGCCACCCGCCTGGCGCTTTCCGCCGGCTCCGTAACCGTGCCAGTTGATCGAAGCGGCCACTATTTGCCGGTAAACACCGCCGGGCGTTTTTCCTTGAAGGCGCGCATGCCCTCCCGCGCATCCGCTGATGCAAATACCGGGCCCGCCAGCTCGTCGGAGGCCAGCATGGCGTCTGCCTCCGCCATGCACTCCTGGTGCTCCCGCAGGGAGCGGGTGACCGCTTTTACCGCGAGGGGACCGTTGGCGCAGATTTTCGCCGCGTACTCCCGCGCCGCCGCCAGGGTCTGTCCCGCCGGCACCAGCTTGTTGACCAGCCCGATCTGAAGCGCCCTCTGGGCGCTGATATGTTCGCCGCACAGCAGCATTTCCGCGGCGAGGCAGTACGGGATCTGGCGGCGCAGCCGCACGGTGGATCCCGACATCGGGTACAGCCCCCGGGCCACCTCGGTAATACCGAAAATCGCATTGTCCGCCGCCACCCGGATATCCGTGCCCTGCAAAATCTCGGTGCCACCGGCCAGCGCGTAGCCCTCGACCGCCAGGATCAGCGGCTTGTTGGGCCGGTTGTCGCGCAGCAGCGCCTGCCAGTGCACGTTCGGTACCCGGCCCATCACCTCCATGAATTCCTCGGTGGACCGCTGCTGCCCTTCCGCCCCCGCCTTGAGGTCCATGCCGGCGCAAAACGTGTCGCCATTGGCCGTGAGAATCGCGCAGTACAACTCGTCGTCATGTTCCAGTCGCTGCCAGGCCTTGTACATCCCCAGCAGCATCTCGGGACTGAATGCGTTCTTCGCTTCCGGCCTGTTGAGGGTGACGATCAGCACATGACCGTCCTGCTCGACGATGCAATTCTTGGTGCTTATATCCAGTTCGGTCATGGCGCGCCCACCCGGTGATCGCCCGCCAGCGCGATCGCCAGCGCCTTCGGGTAAGCCGGCTTGCCGCTCGGCGCCCGCGGCACCTCTGCCACCACGTGCAACTCCCGCGGAATCTTGTAGCCGGCAATATGCTTGCGAGCCTCCTCCTGCACCGTTGCCAGCGAGAGTTGCGCATCACCACGGGGCGAAACGACCGCGGCCACCCTGCTGCCAAATCGCTCGTCCGGGACGCCCACCACCAGGCAGTCAAAAATGTCCGGGTTCGCCTTCAGCGCCTGCTCGACTTCTTCCGGAAACACTTTTTCGCCGCCGGTGTTGATGCAGTTCGAACCCCGGCCGAAAACCGTGATGCTGTTATCGTCCTGCAGCATGGCCTCGTCACCGGTGAGGAGCCAGGATTTCCCGTCCACCTCGACAATCGTCTTCGCGGTTTTTACCGGGTCATTGTAATAGCCCACCGGGATGTAGCCGCTGCGGGCGAATATACCCATCTCCCCCGGCAGAACGTGGCGGTGCGGCTCACCCTCGACGTCGGAAACGACCGACATGAACTCGCTCTTGCTGACATTGCCCAGGCCTTCGCCCTTCTTGCCGCCCCCGTCCATGCCCATATTGCCGCTCTCGGAGGAGCCGAAAGAGTTGGTGATAAACACGTTGGGGAAGTGCCGGCGAAAATCGTCCTGCTTGCTGACGGAAAAAACCGCGCCGCCCGAACCCACGCTGAAAATCGAGCTCAGGTCCCAGCGCCCGGGATTGGAATCCAGCGCGTCCAGCAGCGGCACCGCCATGGCATCGCCGACAATGGTAATGGCATTCACTTTTTCCCGGGCGACGATGTCCCATATCTCCTCTCCCACCAGCGAGCGCGCCGGGTTGAGGACCACGGTGTTGCCGGCCAGCAGCTGGATGCAGGCATACCACCAGCAGGCGCCGTGCATCAACGGCGCCAGCGCCATGCCGACGATCGGGAAATCACCGACCCGGTCGGCGATCTGCTCCGGTGCGGTGATCGCGCCATCCGGGTGAAACCACCCGCCGCCGCCCATGGCCGCGAAAAACACGTTCTTGTGGGGCCACATCACGCCCTTGGGCATGCCGGTGGTGCCGCCGGTATAGAGAATAAACAGGTCGTTGTCCGAGCGCTCGGCGAAGTCCCGCGCCGTACTCTGTCCGGCCAGCGCAGCTTCATACTCGATTGACCCGATAGCCGCGGCATCGGCACCACTGCCGTCCGCGACATGGACGAAGGTCGCCAGGTCCGGCGAGCCGGACTTCACCGCGGCGATATGCGGCGAGAACTCCTGGTTGTGGACGCAGGCCACCATGTTGGCGTTGGTAAAAATATAGAGGAGCTCTTCCTCCACATAGCGGTAGTTGACGTTGATCGGCACCGCCCGCAATTTGAAACAGGCCAGCATGGCCTCGAGGTATTCATTGCAGTTGTACAGATACAGG
>JAOUDU010000316.1 GCA_029859085.1 Gammaproteobacteria bacterium
CGCAGTGGTATCACCTACTTTTACACTTCCACCTCCAGGGTCTTTTCCGGCCAGCTGGACCGGCCTTATACCGAGGAGGATTATCCGGACAATGAAGCCGGCGGGGGCACCATGCTGGCCCGGGCGGAACAACTGGTGCGGGACAGCTGCGAGCGCCACCTCATCCTGCGCCTGGGCCCGGTTTTTTCATTTGAAGGCACCAACCTGATCACCCAGATGCTCGGTCAGCTGGGGGAGCAGGGCGGCAGCCTGGTGATGGACAACAACCTGCGGGGCTGCCCGGTCTCAGCCGACGACGCAGCCAGGGTCATAGCGGCCCTCCTCGACCAGTTGAGTACCGGACTGGAGGCCTTCGGTATCTATCACTACTGCAGCCTGGAGAGCGCGACCTACTATGAATTCGCCGAGGCCCTGCTGGCATCCGCCTCGCAGTTTTCCGAGTTCAGTCCCGGCGCCGTGCAACTGCAGCGGCAACCTGAAGGGCTGGCGCCGCTCAACCGCTCCCTGAATTGCAGCAAGATTCGCAACACCTTCGCGATCAAGCAGGCACCGTGGCGCAGCGCGATCTCCGCCAACGTCAAGAAGTACTACGAACAACGGCGACAACAGCAAAAGCAGTGAGGCAATATCATGGCAAAGGCAACCGATGAGCACCCAGAGGCGTTGGCTGTGGCGGTGCTCACCGTATCGGATACCCGCACCGCGCAAACTGATACCTCCGGGGATTACCTGGTGGAGGCGCTCACCGCCGAGGGGCACCGGGCGGTCGCCAAAGCCATCGTAATAGACGATATCTACCAGATCAGGGCCGTGCTTTCCGCCTGGATTGCCGACGCGGCTATCGACGCGGTGCTGGTCACCGGCGGCACCGGCTTTTCCGGCCGGGATTCCACTCCCGAGGCGGTGCGCCCGCTGTTTGACAAGGACATCGAGGGGTTTGGCGAGGTGTTCAGGGCCCTGTCCCACGCGGAGATCGGCTCCTCGACCATCCAGTCCAGGGCCCTGGCGGGCTTTGCCAACAACACCGTGATCTTTTGCATGCCCGGCTCAACCGGCGCCTGCAGGACGGCCTGGCAGGGCCTGATCCGGGAGCAGCTCGACAGCAGCCACCGACCCTGCAACTTCGTGGGGGTGCTCAAGGTTCGGGAGCGCCAGGCTTGACGCCGATGCTGTCCCTTGCGGATGCCCTGGCACGGGTGCTGGCAGCCGCAGGTCCCACCCACGCCACCGTCCGGACAGGCCTTGTCGATGCCCTTGGCGCTGTCCTGGCCGAGGATGTGCTCGCCCACCTCGCGGTGCCCGGAGACGACAACAGCGCGATGGACGGCTATGCCCTGCGTGCGGCGGACGCCGCCAGGCCCTTGCGGGTAAGTCAGCGCATGGCCGCGGGGGATGCCCCCGGCGTCGCGCTCGCCCCCGGGACGGCGGCGCGGATTTTCACCGGCGCAGTGGTGCCACCGGGTGCCGACGCCGTAGTCATGCAGGAAAACTGCCTGGAAGTGGACGGTGTGGTGACCGTCTCCGGCGCGGTGAGCCCGGGCCAGAATATTCGCCCCCGGGGCCAGGATATAGCGATCGGGTCCACGGTGATTGCCCGGGGCAGGGTGTTGCGCCCGCAGGATCTGGGCCTGCTGGCCTCTGTCGGGCGCTCGGCGGTGCAGGTCTACCGTCCGCTGCGGGTGGCGGTGCTCTCAACCGGCGACGAACTGGTGGAGCCCGGCGGCACCCTGCGCGCCGGCGGGATCTATAATTCGAATCGCTACACCCTGGCGGGCCTGGTGCGATCCCTGGGCATGGTGTTTGTCGACGGCGGCATCGTCCCGGATGATCCCGCGGCCACGGGCCGGGCGCTGGCCGCCGCCGCGGAGACGGCCGACTGCGTCATCACCTCCGGCGGCGTATCCGTGGGTGAGGAGGATCACGTCAAGGCCCAGGTTGAGCGCCTGGGCCAGCTGGATTTGTGGCGGCTGGCCATCAAGCCCGGCAAACCGCTGGCGTTCGGGCGCATCGGCGCAACACCGTTTATCGGACTGCCCGGCAACCCCACATCGGTCTTTGTGACCTTTTGCCTGGTCGCCCGCCCGTTCCTGCTGCGCCTGCAGGGTGCGAGTGAGCCGCCACCGCCCCGCCTGCAGGCCGCGGCAGCTTTCGAGGTCGACAAGCCGGGCCTGCGCCAGGACTACCTGCGGGTGAGTTTATCGGCGACATCCGCCGGACTGCAGGCGACGCCGTTCCCGAACCAGAGCTCGGGGGTGCTGAGCTCTGTCAGCCACAGCAATGCGCTGGCGGTTATCCCGCCGGGGACGATTGTCGCAAGGGGCGATAGCGTTGAGGTGATGCTGCTCGATTTGCTGGCCTAGCCGTTGTATTTCTGGAAAACCAGTGAGGCGTTGGTGCCGCCAAAGCCGAAACTGTTGGACATCACCCGATGCAGGTCCACGTTGTCATGGCGCTTCATTGCGATGGGCAGGCCCTCGGCTGCGGGGTCCAGTGTTTCGATGTTGGCTGAGGCGGCAATAAAGCCCTGTTGCTGCATCAGCAGTGAGTAGATGGCCTCCTGCACGCCGGCGGCGCCCAGGGAGTGGCCCGACAGGGATTTGGTGGAGCCGACGACAGGAATGTGGTCGCGGTCCTGGTAGGCGGCGTGAACCGCTTTCAGCTCCTGGATGTCACCCGCTGGCGTGCTGGTGCCGTGGGCGTTGATGTAGTCCACCGGTCCGTTCACCGTGGCCAGGGCCTGCTGCATACAGCGCACCGCGCCCTCGCCGGAGGGAGCCACCATGTCGTAGCCGTCGGAGGTGGCGCCGTAACCCACCAACTCCGCGTAGATTTTCGCGCCGCGCTTCAGCGCGTGTCCCAGTTCCTCCACTACCAGCATGCCGCCGCCGCCGGCGATGACGAAGCCATCGCGATTGGCGTCATAGGCCCGCGAGGCCTTCTCGGGGGTGTCGTTGTACTTGGTGGAGAGCGCGCCCATGGCGTCAAACAGGGAGCTGAGCGCCCAGTGCAACTCCTCACCGCCGCCGGCGAATACGATGTCCTGCTTGCCCAGCTGGATCTGCTCCATTGCGTTGCCGATGCAGTGGGCGCTGGTGGAGCAAGCCGATGAAATGGAGTAGTTCACCCCCTTGATCCTGAACGGCGTTGCCAGGCAGGCGGAGACGGTGCTGCCCATGGTCTGGGTGACCCGGTAGGGCCCCACTTTGCGGATGCCGCGTTCACGCAGGATGTCGGCGGCCTCCACCTGCATCGCGGCTGACGCGCCGCCGGAGCCGGCGATGATACCGGTGCGCACATTCGATACGTCGCTGTCCTTGAGCCCGGCATCGGCGATGGCCTGCTGCATCGCGATATAGGCATAGGCGGCGGCATCGGCCATGAACCGCAACTGCTTGCGGTCGACCAGGGAGGGAATATCAATCTCGGGAGCGCCTGCCACATGGGAGCGCAAACCCATATCGATCTGCTCCTGCCGCAGGCGTATACCCGAGCGGCCCTCGTACAGTGAACGGGTGACAGTTTCGGCATCATTGCCGAGGCAAGAAACTATACCCAGCCCGGTGATAACTACTCTTGTGCTCATAGGATTAGAAAGACTCCGTCGATTTGAACAGGCCAACCCGCAGGTCGGAGGCGGTGTAGATTTCGCGACCGTCCACTGACACGCTGCCGTCGGCTATTCCCATCACCAGCTTGCGCTCGATGACGCGCCGTATATCGATGTTATAGACCACCCTGGATGCCGAGGGCAGCACCTGGCCGCTGAACTTGACCTCGCCACAGCCCAGCGCCCGCCCCCTGCCGGGATTGCCGCGCCAGCCCAGGAAAAACCCCACAAGTTGCCACAGGGCATCGAGACCCAGGCAGCCGGGCATCACCGGGTCACCGGGAAAATGGCACTGGAAAAACCACAGGTCGGGGTGGATATCGAGTTCAGCGATAATTTGTCCCTTGCCGTGCTTGCCGCCTTCCGAGCTTATGTGGGTGATGCGATCCAGCATAAGCATGTTGTCGGTGGGTAATTGTGCGTTGCCGGGGCCGAACAGGTCACCGTTGCCGCAGGTAACCAGTTCTGCCTTGCTGTAGGCACTTTTCGCTGTCATAGGCTGTCCAGGGGTGGCTTTGAAATCTGCGCCATCGGATTCGGGCTGGCGTCGGCTAGGTTGCCGGAATCGAAGCGGTGCTCCGGGGGAGCCTCGCTATTTTAATTGCTGAGGGCCACAAGTCCAGCGCATTTCCCGCCGGGTGTGGGTTTAGTCGCGAGCCGGTCTTTGCGGCAGAACACGACCGGGCAGTCGGTAGCAAAGGATGGTGGTATCCGCTACCATACCGGGCGTATCAGGTGCCGCAATTTCGGGTTGGCGCCCTTATAATTGCAGGCCTCCACAATAATTTTCTCACCGGCACCCCCACCGGTGACGCGGGAATACCATGTTAACACCTGTTCTTCTCTCCGGTGGCGTCGGCAGCCGGCTCTGGCCGGTCTCGCGGGAGACCCACCCGAAGCA
>JAOUDU010000317.1 GCA_029859085.1 Gammaproteobacteria bacterium
AATAACCCAGCTGCTTGCGGTGAGCGGGATCGTGGCCAACTTCGGCGATGACGGTCAGTTCACTCCTGAAGAGGCGCTGTTGAGAACAATTGCCGCCTTTTCATTCGGGCTGGCCAATGGTGATAGCGGCGACCTGAGTCAACTGGTAACCGCGTTTTTTGGAGACGCTTCAACCATAGGGCAAACCGAATTCGACGCCTGGATTCTTCTTGGGGAGCAGGCCATCTCGGCGCTGCAGTATGCCCGGCTGACGAGGTTGGGCAACGTGGTCGGTGCTTACGCCCTGACGTTTGCAAATGTACTGCAGTGGTCCGCGCAGCTCTGGGAGGAACATCCCGGGGTTGCAGATGCGGTCGGGCTGGCAATCGACACCTATATTGAGAGCGTCATCAAGCCGGGAATGGTTGTGGCCGGTTCCGCCCTGGAATTTGCGCTGGAGAATGAATTTCTCGCCGATGAGTTCAGGGACTCCGTCGATTTCATCGAGAATACCAGGCTTTGGGTGGACAAATATTTCGCAGCACATTCGGTACATGAAATGTATATCGAGGGCACCGCCGGCGATGATTTTTTGTCCGGGGAGGACGCCTATTGGGCAGGTAAAAGCCCGGACGACCATATTTTTGGCTATGCCGGGAACGACTCGCTCGAGGGAGGAATCGGCACGGATTTCCTGGTCGGGGGTTCCGGGGCTGACAGGTTCTACTGGAACACGGGGGACGGCACAGACTATATCGGCGACTACGATGACGCCGGTGACAGGATCTATGTCAATGGTATCGACCTCGCTACCCTGGAGTTCCAGCGTACTTCAGCTGGCGCCCCCTACTATGCGGATTCATCGCACCCGGATATCACCCTGCACTACGACGGCGATTTCCTGACGATCAATGTTGGCAGCGGTCCCGGCGCCGGGAGTATTACCGTTACCCGGTACACACCTGCTGCCGGTGAGGACTACGGTATTTTACTCAATGACTATTCCGTTGCCGCGCCGATCACCGACATTACCGTTTCGAGACTGGGGGATAGCGATGCCGGGGCCGATGATGAAACCGGCTGGAACGCATGGGATCGCCAGCGGGGGTCCCAGCGGGGACTTGACTGGTCTGCCATATCCCTTGGCTTTGACGGGGACGCGGTAATCAACTATGTGGGAGGCAGCTTGCACGGTACGTCCGGCGGGGTGTTCGAGGGCGGTCCTGCCAACGACTACCTGCTGGGTGAGGCCGGCTCCAACGCCCTCCATGGCCTGGCGGGCGACGACCTGATCGATGGCGCCGGCGGTGATGATTTCCTGGAGGGTGGGGCCGGGTCCGATGTCATATCCGGCGGCGATGGCAGCGACCTGGTCTTCGGCAGCTCCCGCGCCGGGCTGGCGGCGCAGCTCGAGCCGGGCACCGGCCCCGGCCAGTTCTATCTGCCGCAGATAGCCGATATGCCCGGCGACGAGAATACACTCTCCGGTGGCCCGGGCGACGACTTTGTCAGCGGCGGTGAGCACAGCGACCACATGGATGGCGGCGTCGGTGCCGACTACCTGCTGGGCGGTACCGGCGCGGACTATATCAGCGGCGGCGCCGACCGGGATGTCATTTACGGCGATTCCGCTCTCAACTATCGCTACGTGGAGCAGGTGCCCGGCGTGGCCGGCGAGCTGCTGGAAATCGCCTTCGCTGACGGCAGTGACGACGCATGGCAATACGACGACGTGATTCACGCCGGGGCGGGTGATGACACGGTTTGGGGGGAGCTGGGTGACGACACCATTTATGGTGAGGCGGGCGACGATAACCTGGTCGGTGACCGCTATGATGATCCCGCTTACTTCGCCGCTGAACTACCGGCCTACGCCGGCACCTCGCCGGCGCTCGGCGCAACCCTGCACGGCAACGATCGCCTTTTTGGTGGTGCGGGCAACGACCTGCTGCTGGGCCTCGGCGGTGACGACCTGCTCGCAGGGGGTGCCGGTGCCGACAGTCTCGCGGGCGGCGCGGGCAGCGACACCTACGTCTTCGCAGCGGGGGATGGCCTGGACCACATCGTGGATACCGAGGGCACCCACACACTGCTCTTTACCGGTATTGCCCTCGCGGACCTGCAAGTGATATTCCGGGGCGACCAGGTATTTGTCGGTACCGGGTATGGCGCGGAAGGCTTTTATTTCAACCGCAGCGAGTGGGCCAACGTGCGGATAGCCCAGGACACGCCGGGCGCGCTGCTTGAGCGCTCGATGATTGAGACGCTGTATTTCGACGCCGGCGGCGATCTGCTGCTGACGGTAAAGGGCACCAACGCGATGACCGAGGCCGCACGGGACGCCCTGTTCACCGTGGATGACAGTAACCCGGAAAGGCCGGGGGTTGCCATCGGGGCGGGTGTGGACAATCTGTCTATCGAGGCTTCCGCGGATGGGAGTGACGGGGCGACCATGCGGGTCGTCAGCGGCGGCCTGGAGATGATCCTGGAGCTGACCGCCCTGCAGCTGGCCACGGGGCTGGATTTCCTCAGCCTCGCCGACGGCGTGCCGTTGAGCCTTGCGGGCTTGCCCGGGTATCTTGTCGGATCCGCTGGCGCGGATCGGATTGTCGGTAGCGAATCCGCGGATTCCATCCAGGGGGGTGGTGGCAACGACGTACTGGAAGGCCGGGGCGGCGACGATGACCTGGATGGCGGCACCGGCAATGACGTCCTGCGTGGAGGCGGGGGCAACGATACCCTCTTCGGCGGCCAGTCGAATGGCCGGGACTGGCTTGATGGCGGCCCCGGCAGCGACACCCTCGACGGCGGATACGGTCCCGATACCTACGCCTTTGGCCCGGGTGATGGCCAGGACCGGGTAAGCGACCCCGAGGGCTATAACTACCTGGAGTTCGAGGCTGCAGTGGATCCCAACTCGGTGGCGCTCTACTACACGGGCACAACCGCTTCCCGGTTCCGGGTGGAGTACGGCCAGGGCGACGCCTTTAGCTCGGCGGGCAGCTTCTCGTCCTACTGGATCAACGGCATAACGGTGGGCGGCACCGCGATTCCCCTGGTGCAGCGCTCCGACCTCGTCGACGGCATTTTCCGGGATACCCGCTGGCACGATGTATTCGAACCGGGTGCCGGCAGTGACACGATCCATGTGAACGGCTGGGGTAACGATGCCTTTCGCTTTGCCGCCGGTGACGGCCAGGATGTCATCCTGGTAGACAACAACTTCTACCCGGAGCTGATGGGAGAGATCCGGCTGGCGGCGGATGTCGACCTGGATGCGCTGTCATTCAGCTTCACCAATGCCGATGCGATAATTGCCTACGGCCCCGGTGACCAGCTCACCCTCGATACCGATACCGTCTATTCCGTCCGGGACAATACCCTCGGCCGTTTCACCCTGGTTTCCGAGGCCAATCCGGCCTGGATACCGGTTATTCGCGCCCAGGGTTATGTTGGCAATGTCCACGGCAGCTTTGGCGCTGACCATATTATCGGCGGGCCCAACATCGAGACCATCCTGCCCGGGTACGGGGACGATATCATCGAAGCGGCCGGGGGGCCGGACCGCATCGTTCTGAACGATGTCTATATGGGCCAGGGTACGCATGGGATAGGGCACAAGGAGATCTGGGGGCAGGGCGATGACGACATCATCGAGACGCCGCTGTACCAGGGCCTGACATTCCATTACAACCGCGGCGACGGCAACGACCGCATCGAGTATGACTGGTCGTATTCGTGGCAGCATCCTTACAGATTTATCCAGGATACGGAAACGTACGCCCTCACGTTCCAGCCCTATGGGGAGGATACGCTGGCGTTCGGGCCGGGCATCGCACTCACCGATCTGCGTTTTATCCGCAGCGGCGAAACGCTCACTGTCGCGTTGCGGGATGGCGAGGGCAGTGTGACCATACAGGACTTCTTTCCAGCCTGGGACGTGGTTGCGGCGCCGGGGGGCGGCGATTCGATACCGCCGATTCCCGAGGAGGGCGCGGGGCCGGACAGCCTGTTGGACCCCGCCTTTTTGCCCCTGCTGCCCAGGACGCCTATCGCCGCACTGGTATTCGCCGACGGCTCCCGCTACGAGATGGCGGCGGTGCTGGACAGTTTTCTCGAGGTATCAGAGGCTACGCTGTTGGGCTCGGAGGGCGATGACGAGCTCTACGGTACCGGGGAGGACGATATTATTCATGCCCTCGGCGGCAATGATTACATCGAGGACTTTGGCGGAAGCAATGTGATCCTGGCCGGTGCCGGTGACGACCGGATTGTGGCGGGCAGTGACAGCTTCCTAGATCCCGGCCCGGGCAATGACTGGATTTACCTCGCGGCGGGTAACCATGTCATGCCCTTCGGGTCGGGCAGTGGCAACGATCTCGTCATGCTTGACGTGGCGCTGGGCAGTGTCGCTGTGGAACTTGCCGCCGACCTGACTGACAACGATATATCGGTGTCGCTGGTGGAGATGGAGTGGGGCCAGGTTCCGATGCTGGTTCTGTCGGGTAGCGGCGAC
>JAOUDU010000318.1 GCA_029859085.1 Gammaproteobacteria bacterium
GCGGCCGCAAACGCTGACCAGGCGGCGTTTATCCCGGCGGCCGGCGCGCCCACCAAGACGCGGGCCTCGAACTTCCTGATAGTGAACTCCACGCAGTCGGTCAACGCCACCAACCTCGCCGTTATGGGCCCGCAGCTGGGTTACTACTACCCCGAGATCGTGATGCAGATCCATCTCAGCGCACCCGGTATCGAGGCCCAGGGCGCGGCGGTGCCGGGGATGTCCATGTACCTTCTCCTGGGGCGGACCCGGGATTATGCCTGGAGCCTGACCTCGGCCAGCCAGGATGTGCGCGACGTCTTCGCCGAGGTACTGTGCAACCCCGACGGCTCCGATCCCACCCGCGAGTCGATGCATTACATGTACAAGGGCGAGTGCCTCCCCTTCGAGATATTCGACGCGGGATTGCTGAACGGCAAGCCAATCCGCTACCCGGTGTCAGTGCACGGCCCGATGATCGGCACCGCGACCTCCAATGGCCAGCCCATCGCGCTCACCCGCAAGCGCTCGACCTTCGGCCGCGATGGCCTGAACCTGGCGGCCCTGAAGGACATGACCGAGGGGGATGCGTCAACCCCGGAGAAGTTCTGGGAAGCGGCCAACAAGTTCGGTTTCACCTTCAACTGGGGCTATATGTCGCGCAGCAACGTGGCCTATTTTGCCTCGGGCCTGCTCCCGGTGCGCGCCGCCGGGCTGGACCGGCGGCTGCCTACCTGGGGAACGGGCGACTATGAGTGGCAGGGCTTCCTGGACCAGGCCGCGCACCCCCATGCCGCGGAGGGCCCCTCGGGGCGACTCCTGAACTGGAACAACCAGTCGGCGCCGGGCTTCATGCACGGCGATGACGAGCCCTATGGCTCGGTACACCGGGTCGAGCTGTTCGACCAGTTTCCCGACAAGGTCGGCCTGGCGGGTGTGGTCAGCGTGATGAACCGCTCCGCCACCGAGGACGTGCGCTCGCCGGTGTGGCCGGTAATCAGTGAGGTGCTGCATGGCGGCGAAGCCCCCAGCCCGCTGGCGGCCAAGGTCATCGAACTGCTCGACGCGTGGGTGGCTGACGACGCGCCCCGACTCGATGCCGACAACGACGGTTTCTACGACGAGTCCGGCCCGACTATCATGGATGCGCTGTTCAAGCCCCTGGCCGAAGCGGTGATGCGCCCGGTATTTGGCGACCTGACCCAGGCCCTCGACGATATCCGTGATCTCGACGGCGGCGCAAATCCCTCCAGCAGCCCCCCCGGTGCGAGCTTCATGGACAAGGACCTGCGCACGCTACTGGGCAAGGACGTCAAGGGTAAATTCAAGCTCAGCTACTGTGGCAACGGCGACCTTGAGACCTGCAGGGACTCGCTGTGGCAGGTCGTCGAGGAGGTCAGCCAGCAGCTCGCGGCCGAGCGGGGCAACGACCCGAGCACCTGGCTGCGGCCGGCATTCAGGTCGGGCTTCGCCCCCGGGCTGATCCCCGAGACCTTCCGGGGTACCAACCGGCCTACGTTCCAACAGGTGCTGGAGTTTGTCCCGGGGCAGTGAAGCACCGTGAGCGTTGCGGACCGCAATGCGCTTTACCTTGCCGCCCACCTGGCTCCCGGTGGTTACCTGGTGTGCGAACAACACCTGGTGAGTGACGCCGGGGTTATCGGCCCGACAAGCCCCGCTTAGCGGGTCAAACCCGGTGACTTGCTGGCGGCGGCGGGGAGTTTTCGAATCCACCAGGCGGACGAAGCCCCGGTGCCGGAACCAGGCGGGGGGATCGCGGCCCTGGCGCGCCTGGTAGCCGGGAAAGCCTGAACAGCTCAGCCAATCGCAACGCTGAGCAACACGGTCACGGTGAAGATGACCGTGAATGGAATGACCAGCGTGACCATTCCCAGGTCCTTATAGGACTGTCGATGGGTCAGTCCGCAAATAGTGAAAATGGTAATCACAAACCCGTTATGGGGCAGGGTGTCAAAACCGCCGGAAGACATCGCCACGACCCGGTGCAGTAAAGCCAGGTCTATACCGGCCTGGGTCGCGAGTTCCCTGTACGTCTCGCCGAGGGCGGCCAGCGCTATGCTCATGCCGCCGGACGCGGAACCCGTGATCCCCGCCAGGATATTGACCGCCAGGGAAGCTGAGATAAGCGGGTAACCGGGCGTAATGTTGACCACGGCCGACTTCACCAGGGCGAAGGCCGCCAGGGAAGCGATGGTGGCGCCGTAACCCACCTCGGAACCGGTGTTGAAGGTGGGTAACATGGCGCTCATCGCGCCGGCGGTTATGGTTTGGCTGACGTTGCGGTAGCGCCCCAGGTAGATCGCGATGGCCACGATATTCGCCAGGAACAAGCCCGCAATCATCGCCCACAGGCTGCGCAGCTTGTCCACGTCGGTTGCACCGAAACCGGCTTCGGCGAGATAGCTCGTATCCCATTGGGGAATGAGGATTTCCGAGAACAGATAGTTGCAGCCTATCACGCATACGATGGGAGCCAGCGCCATGGCCAGCCCCGGCAGGTTGGAGTCATCGAAGGCCGGTGGCTCATTGACGTGGTTCTCGCCATAGCCCTCGTGGGCGATGGCAGCCAGGCGCCGTCGCAGCCACAACATGCCACCCAGTGCGATCAGCACCCCGCATACAGTGCCGAGCACCGGGGCGGCGTAGATGTCGGTGCCGAAATAGGCAGTGGGAATAATATTCTGTATCTGCACCGTGCCGGGCAGGCAGGTCATGGTGAACGTCGCACTGCCCAGTGCGACGGTAGCCGGAATCAGGCGTTTCGGGATATTTGCTTCCCTGAATATGCTTGCCGCAATCGGGTATACCGCGAACACCACCACGAATACGGAAACACCGCCATAAGTCAGTATGGCGCAGGCCAGGACGATGGCGAGTATCACCCGCGAGCTTCCCAGTGAGCCGATGATGGAGAGGGCGATGCGCCGCGCCGCGCCGGAATCCTCCATCAATTTGCCGAAGATGGCTCCCAGCAGGAAGACCGGGAAATACTTGACCACGAATCCCAGCACGCCGTACATGAATACCTGGGTATAGATACCCAGCAGGCGGTTGCCCTCGCCTGACAACACGACGGCGAGCATCGCCAGCACCGGTGCCAGCACGATGACGCTCATGCCCCGGTAGGCCAGAACCATGAGCAATACCAGTGACAGTAATATGCCGATTATGCCGAATAACTGTTCCACCCAGGCTTATCCCTATCTGCGCTGGCTTGAGGTACCCTGCAGGAAGCTTATACCCAACTCACTTTCCAGGGAATGACTTCGCAATCCGGCGGGTCTGAACCGGTGATATCGAAACCAGGAAGCGCGCCAATGACGCTGTACGATGCAATGCAAGCCCTGCAGGTGGAAGCCGGGTCCTATCCCGAGGGTGTCCGGATCTGGATGCGGGTTATGGCGGTTTCGTTCTTTGCCGGCATTGTTTTCGTCCCGTGGCGGCGGGAGGCGATTTGGGTAGTGCTGATGGCGATCGCCACCCTGGCGCTGCTGGTTGCGGGCAAGATTCTCAATCCCGATTTATCCCGGTCGCTGCTCGGCAGCGCTATTCACCTGGTCCTCTGGCCCCTGGTGCTGTGGTTGTTATGGTCACCCGGGGCCCGCGATCGCCGCCGGGCTCAAGGCGGGCAACCCTTCTGGCGTAACACCTACCTTGGCTGGCTGGTCTGGGTAACCGCCCTGGTCAGCATATCCCTGGTGCTCGATGCATGGTACCTGCTTTCCCTGGCACGCTAGTGCGGTTCCTGTGTGCCAGGAATAATGGGGGGGCGGAGCAGCAGGGCGGCAAGCGCTATCAGTAGCAGGAGCAACGCCATCACGTGGAAGTTATCGATATAGGCGATCATCAGCGCCTGCCGATTTATTTCAGCGTCGATCATTTGCAGTGAGCCCAGGCCGTATTCGCCAAAGCGCTCAGCGCTGGCGCCCGGGTCGATTCCAGGCAGGTTATACGCTGTGATACTGGCGGCGATATCGGCGTGACTGGTCTGGGTATTGCGTGCCAGCATCGTGAAAATGATCGAGATTCCAAAGCTGCCGCCCAGGTTGCGCATCAGGTTCAGCAGGCTGGAGCCGTCGGGCCGGTAGTGTGTTTCCAGCGTGGCGAAGGCCACCAGGCTTACCGGCATGAATACGAAACCGAGGCCGAGGCCCTGTATAAGCCCCGTTGCGAAAATGGGCCAGCGGTCCATATCCAGGGACCATTGGGACATCAGCCACAGAGCCAGGCTGGCCCCGAGATAGCCTGTGGCGATGATATAGCGGACATCCACCTTGCCGATCAGCCGATTGGCGATGGTCATGGTTATGGCGACACCAATGCCCCGCGGCATCATCAGCAGACCGGTATCCAGCGCGGTGTAGTGGTACACGGTCTGGAACATGGTGGGCAGGATGGAGGAGAGTGCGACGTTGGCGATACCCAGCATGAACATCAACGCCATTCCGCCGACAAATTCAGTATTTTTCAGGAGGCCGGCGGGAAACAATGTGT
>JAOUDU010000005.1 GCA_029859085.1 Gammaproteobacteria bacterium
CTGACATACTGCTGCACGACGCTGCACGGGAGGTGCGGGTGCTCTAGCAGGTGTTTCCGGCCACCCCGCCGCGGTTCATCACCGTTTCCGGGCGCCGGGAACTTCCGTTTAACGGCGGGAGTATAGGTGTAAACCGGGCGCCTCTGATGGTTTCCCTGCCGTGGGTCCGGGATCTTTCCAGGGGATCGTTTCCGCATGTCTGCACTTTGGCTTCGCTATATCATCAGGCAAAACGAGACTGATTTGCGGAGCGAGGAATGAACAAAAGGTGGATAGAACCCGCTACCCTGGCGGGATCGCACGTTGTACTGGACCCGATGTCACTGGAACACCTGGGGGCTATAGCGGTGGAATTTCGTACCCACTGGCATAACCGGGAATCCCGGGCGGCGATAGCCAGGCTGGGCGCGAAACAGGATGGAGTGCTGCGCAACCATACCAGAACCGCGGACGGCATCTATCGCGATACGGTGGTGTTTTCGATCATCGATCAGGAATGGCCCGCGGTGAGGCAATCGCTGATTTTCAGGTTGGGTCGCCAGACCTGACCCCACTTTGCAATACCGTGGGGCCGTATTCAGGTTTTGCGCACGTAAACAATCAGCGTGGGGAATCGATTGGGGTCCGTCTGGACGATGAACATCACGCGCCCGTCCGGGGACACGGCGCCATCGGCATCCCGGGTGGTAATCTGGCCGGTCGCTTTGACCAGCATGAAGTTCTGCCCCAGGGCGTAGTTGCGCCCACCGGCGGAGTCGCGCAATACCGTCTCCGCGGTCTGGCCCATTTTGTCCAGCAACAGCTCGGTCACCGCCGTCACGGGCTGGGTGCTGATCCAGGCGCCGTAATAGCTGCCGGTGACATTCCCCACCATTTTATTGCCTGACGTCCGCAGGCAGATGCCGGCGCCCTGCAGGGAGGGCGATACCTGGGTGGCGGTGAAAACGCTGCCATCGGGCGACAGGCTGCCCGCCAGCCGTGCCCCGGCGTAGTCGAGGGTGGTCGTACCGTCCGGGCTCACCCGGTAGCTGATCGCGGCCTGGTTTGCGCCTGCCAGTCGCCTGTTGAGCACGATCAGTGCGCCGCCGCCCCTGCCGTCCATATTGGCGCGGAAAAACAGCGCCTGCCCATTGGAGAGGATGTGGCCGCAAAAATAGGTGCCGTTAAACGCGCCCTGCTGCGCCTTCGCCTGCTCGGGCATCAGGTAGGCGACGGATACCTCGTTGTCGCTGGTGTCCGTGTCCGCCAGGGTCAGGAAGTCCCCGGCCGCAGTGGCGCCCCCGCTGGGCACCAGCGAGGCGGAATCGGGTCCTGCCAGCAGCAAGCCGCTCTTCTGGCGCAGGAAACTGGCGGGTGTGCGGTCAAAGTAGCTGCGGGTACCGGCCTGCTGGCTGGTGAACCGGTAGCTGCCGTCGGCCTGGAACAGGGCGTCCAGCAATGCTGCAAAGCCCACACGGCCCACCGCGCCAAAGCGCGAGGCGATGTAGGACACCGCCGCTGGTGCGCCACTGTCGGGTACAAATACCGCGGTAAGTGGAGGGATAACCTCGTCGGGATAGTTGTCATCCCACCACTGCACCCAGGTTTTGTCATAATTTTTCAGGCAGTCCTGGCCCGGAGATTTCGCAGCGCAGTTGCCGTCCCAGTGCGAGAACTTCCAGCCCGCCCGCGGCAGCGCGCGATACCTGAGGGACTCCGAGCCGAGCACGTCATTGTCGGTGCACCTGGCCCAGCCGGCCCTGAATTCCTCCAGTGCGCAGCCGCGTTCACCCCGGTTCAGCTCCACGATATCCCCGCTGCCCTCGATCGCCAGGGGTTGTTTGCAGGCGGTGAGCGCAGTGGCGCAGATGAATAGCAACAGGATACGAAAGCGGGTCATGGGGGCGGCTGAGACCGATGGCCTGGGTGGGACAATGATAACTTCAAACCCCAGGCGGGGGCACTGTCCGGATGAAATTTGCACAACGGGAGTTTCTGTCTAACCTAAATAGATGCCCGTTCTGCCAACGGGTGTATCCCATTCAAAAAAACAGGAAACCAACACGATGAACAGATACGCGACAGCGGTATTGGTGTTTTCGGTGGCGGTAATCACATGGATCCAGCCGGTACAGGCCCAGGCACAGGACGCGAAGGCGACCCCGCCGGCGCCGGTCGAGGCTTTTTATTGCAATATGAAGGAGGGCAAGAGCAGCAAGGACCTGATGCAGGTAGCAGAAGGCTTCAGCAAGTGGGCGGAGAAGAACGACCCGAGTTACGCCGCCTGGATTATCACCCCCCAGTTCGGCCTGGGCGCGGACCTGCCCCAGCTGATCTGGCTCGGGTCCTGGCCCGATGGCAGCGCCATGGGAAAGGGAATAGCGGGTTACGGGGCGGCCGGGGGTGACCAGAAGTTTGGCTTCGACGCTGTCCTGGACTGCGGCATGGGCCATGTGCTCGCCTCGTCCATAGAAATCAATGCCCCCGACGGTCCCCCCGGGGACGGGGTGGTGATGTTCACCGAGTGCAATATCGATGACGGCAGCGATTGGAGCAAGGCTGTCGCCGCGCACAAGAGTTTTTCCGGCGCGATGCGATCCATGGGCTCGAAGGGCTCCAGCTGGTTGTTTTTCCCGATGCTCGGCGGCGGCGACCTCGCCTATGATTACCTGGCGGTTTCCACCTTCAAGAACTGGGCCGACTACGGCGCGGCCTACGACATGTACGTCACCGGGGGCGGCTGGCAGAAAGCCATGGCAACCTACGAGGGCGTTGCAAGCTGTGACGCGGTCCCACCCACCGTGTGGGATGTCAAGCTGGTGCGCCAGGGCAAGCGCTAGATCTGAAGCAGCCGGGTCTATTCCGGGCTCTGCCTGCAATGTCCTCCGGATTGTCGGCAAATTTACATTGCCGGGCACGGGGCGGGTTGCTAGATTGCGGGGCGTGAACTACCCCACCTTCTGAGCATCCGGCCACTTACTCCTATGCGTATTCCCTCGGCAATTGCGGTCGTCAGCATCGCGTCCCTCCTCTTCTGGGCGGCCCTGAACCGGCCCCTCGATGCACCGGACTGGGAGGGGAAGTTTGCAGGCGTGTCGTACAACCCTTCCGGCATCTACAACCGTGGCGAACTCGAGTCCATTCCCGAACAGCGAATCCGGGAAGACCTGGACCTCCTGCGGGACTGGACCGGCAACGTCCGCACCTACTCTGTGGACCGTGGGCTGGACGCTGTGCCGCGCATTGCCCGGGAAGTGGGCGGCCTGCACGTGTCGCTGGGAATCTGGCTGTCCGACGACACCGCCTATAACGAGGCCGAACTCGCCCGCGCCATTCCATTGATCAACGAGTACCCCGACGTGATCAACCGGGTATTCGTCGGCAACGAGGCGGTGTTGCGGGGCGAGCTGTCAGCTGACGCCGTCGTGGCCTACCTGCAGAGGGTGAGAGATGCGGTTCCCGAGACCGTCGAGGTCGGCTATGCCGACGTCTGGAGTACCTGGTTGAAATACCCGGAGCTCGCCCAGGCCAGCGATTTTGTCGGCGCCCACCTGCTGCCTTACTGGGAAGGGGTGGAAGCCGGGGACGGTGAGCGTTATATCCGGGACCGTATGCGGCTGCTCAGGAAAACGTTTCCAGGCCGGAAGATCGTGATCGCCGAGACCGGCTGGCCGTCCGAAGGGCGCACCAAGCGGAGCTCGGTACCCTCGCCGGCAACCGAGGCGTATTTCCTGCGTAATTTTCTCGAGCTCGCATCGGATCGCGGTTACGACTACTACCTCATGGAGGCATTCGACCAGCCGTGGAAGCAGGCACAGGAAGGCGCGGTAGGTGCTTACTGGGGTATTTTTGATGCCCACGCCAGACCCAAGCTTCGCCTCGCGGGAGAGCTCAGCACGCTTCCCGACTGGTACCGGTTTGCGGGGGTGGCGGTGGCGCTGGTGGTTATCCTGGGGATGCTGGTCATGCCCAGGATGCCCGGCATGAGCGTCCCGGGCTATCTGGCCGTGGGTGTCGCCATCGGGGTGGCGGTATCGGAAGTGCTGGCTGTCTTTGACACCTGGAACGTGGAATACCTTGACTGGGGAATCCTGGTATCCGCGGCCCTGGTCGTGCCCGCGCTGCTATGCGCCGCGACGCTGCTGCTGACCGAGACCGTTGAATTCGCCCTCAGCCTTTGGCGCCAGCGCCGTGTACCCGACCGCCTGGTGCCCGACGGCAGCCACCCTTTTGTCTCTATCCACCTTCCCACCCACAACGAGCCGCCGTTGATGGTGATGCAGACCCTGAATGCCCTCGCCCGGCTGGACTACCCGAATTTCGAGGTCATCGTGCTCGACAACAATACCGGGGACGATTCACTGTGGCGGCCGGTCCAGGGCCATTGCCGCGCCCTGGGTCCGAAATTCCGGTTTTACCACATCGACAACGTCAAGGGGTTCAAGGCCGGTGCCCTCAACCTGGCCCTGGAGCTGACTTCGGTCCGCGCGGAAATTGTCGCCGTCATAGACAGCGATTACCAGGTCGCCCCCGACTGGTTGCGCAGCGCGATGCCTGCGTTCCAGGACCCCCGGGTCGCGCTTGTACAGTGTCCGCAGGACTACCGCGATGCCAACAGCGGTCGTTTCAAGCGCTGGATCTTCGGCGAGTATGCCGGTTTCTTCCATATCGGCATGGTGGAGCGCAACGAGCACAACGCCATCATCCAGCACGGCACCATGTGCCTGATGCGCCGGGAGGCGCTGGAATCCGTCGGTGGATGGGCCACCTGGAGCATTACCGAAGACACCGAACTGGGCCTGCGCCTGTTCGAGGCGGGCTATGTTGCGCACTATATTCCGCGCTCCCACGGCCGGGGACTGATGCCCGATACCTTCGACGCCTATCGCAAGCAGCGTCATCGCTGGGTTTATGGTGGCATGCAGATCCTCAAGCGGCACGCGGGCAGCCTGCTGCTGGGCCGGGCTCCGACAGGTGCGGTCGGCCTGACAGCTGCGCAACGCTACCATTTCCTCGCCGGCTGGTTGCCCTGGCTTTCCGATGGCCTGTCCGTGGTGTTTGTGGTGCTGGCAATCGCGTGGTCGGTGCTGGCGGCAACCATGCCGGCTACATTTACCGTGCCCCCGGTTGTACTGTCGCTGGTGGTCGTCGGGCTGTGTGTGATGAAGATCAGCAAGGCGTTGTGGCTGCATCACGCGAGGGTCAACCCGAGTCTGGGGGCGGCGATGGCTGCTTCACTGGTCGGGCTCGCGTTAAGTTATACCGTCGGGCGGGCCGTGATCAGGGGGCTGGTTACCACCGACCAGCCGTTTATGCGCACTCCCAAGTGCGAGGCCCCGAATTCGATTGCGGCTGCAATCCGGGGGGCGGGTTCGGAAGTCCTGTTCCTGGTTTCGCTGCTGGTTGCCACCGCCGCGATTATCATGGGTACCGGCGCGGATGACCCGGCGGAAGTAGCCTGGCTCGCGGCACTGGCAGTGATGTCCCTGCCCTTTGCAGCGACGCTGGTGGTCGCATTGGTTTCGGGCTTGCCCCGCGAGAGCGCTGCCGACATGGCTTCCGGTGTTGTGCCTGTTGGGAAAGCAGGGCCGCCTGACGTCGACGTAGCGGCCTGAGGCCGGCATCTCCCAGCGCATGCCCCAGTCCACCTCGCGCGTCCTGCTGCCCGTACTTTCGACCGCGCTGTTCTACGCGCTGTATTACGCCATCGGGCTGCTGGGATTCGATGTCGCCGTGGTGCCCGCTGCGATACCCCGCGACTATGCGCTGAACCTGCTGCTCGCTTACGCGATATTCGAGCTTTCCAGTCGTGCCTGGGTATTCCTGCTGGTCCAGGGTTTGTTGATGGCCGTGCTGTACGTCGGCAACGCTGTGAAAATCAGCTACTTCGGCGGGCCGATCATGCCGGATGACGTGTACGCGCTGCGCACGCTACTGCTGTTGCTGGAAGGCTGGCAGTTCTACCTGGCGGCGCTGCCCCTGGTGATCATCCTCAGTCTTCTCATATTCAACTTCACCCTGCGCAGGCTGGGCTCCTGGCTGGCGCTGGTGATGTTCCTGCTGCTCGGCGTGACACTGGTTTACCAGCCGCAGAATATCATCAGGCCCCTGGACCGCTATGTCGGGAATTCGGTGTGGGACCAGCGCTCCAATTATATTTACCGGGGGGCCATGCTTTACACGCTGATGGAGGGTGCCCGCTACTTCGCCGATCGCGTAATAGCGCCTGACCAGGAAGCAGTGCGGGCGGCGAGGGCCAGGCTGCGGGCGGGCCTGCCGCAGCGCGACGGGCCAGGCGGGGATTTCGCGCCGCGCAACATACACATCATCCTGCTGGAGTCGTTCTGGGATCCGGGTCAGCTCGAAGCGGGGCATTATTCCAGGGATCCGCTGCCGAAGGATTTTCGCGCGCTGTGGCGACAGGCCGGTTACAGCCACATTCTTTCGCCTGTATTCGGCGGCTACACCGCCAATGCCGAATTCGAGGCCCTGTGTGGCCTTCCGGTCTTTCAGGATGCAGTCAAGTTCGAGCGCGACCTGAAAAATGACCTGCCCTGCCTGCCGCGATTGCTGGCGCAGCACGGCTATACCACCATCGCCTCGCACCCGAACGTGCCCGTCTTCTGGAACCGGGTCAACGCTTACCGGCGGCTCGGCTTCCAGACCTACTGGTCGCTGGAAGATTTCGAGCAGACCGACATGGTTCGCAATTTCATGAGCGATGCCTCGCTGTATCGCCAGGTGCTGGATAAGATTGAACCGTGGCTTGAAGGCGGCAGGCCGTTGCTCAATTACATCGTCACCTATTTTGGCCACTGGGATTATCCGTTGCGCGGTGAACGCTCCCGTCTAATCAAGGACAAATCGGGTGTGCCCGAGGTGGGCAGTTACGCCAACACGGCCTATTACAAGGCCAGGGAATTGATGGTGTTCCTGAAGGAGTTGCGCGAACGCGACCCCGATGCGCTGGTCGTGATTTTCGGGGACCACCTGCCCTACCTCGGGCCGAATTTCGCCGGCTACGTCGAGTCTGGCCTGCTGGCGGATGATCGCGGCAAGTTTACGCCCGGTATGTTCGGGATCTACAACGCGGCACCGCTGGTCGTGATCGATGGCAAACGCGGTCCGCAGCAGCTTGGGACCCTGGCTCTTTACGAGCTGCCGGCGCGACTGCTGCGGCTGCTGCACCTCGAGCCTGCCGGACCGGCGGCGCTGACTGTGCCCCAACCAGGGCCGCATGTGCGGCCGATACCGGGAATGCATTACCTGGTCAGCGACGGGGGGCAGGTCGAAGTGTGCAAGCAACCCCCCTGGAGCGACAGCTGCGCCAGCAGCGCGGCCTGGCTCAGGGACGTCTCCACCATTGGCGACGATCTGTCCGTCGGTGGCCAGTTTACAATTGGGGATTAGCGAGCCCACCGGCGCCTGTTGTCTCCCATCGCTTTTAGGGGCAAAGTAGCGGGAATAATAGAGGGCATTGCCATGTTCCGGTTCCTGAAGACGACAATCCTGGGTGGTGTGCTGTTTCTCGTTCCGATCGTGATCTTTCTTGCCGTGATCGGCAAGGCACTCCAGTTGACGCACGCGCTCGCGGCACCGCTCGCCCGGTTGCTGCCCGTTGCCACAGTCGCCGGGATGGCGGTGGTGGAACTGGTTGCGCTGGGGATACTGGTTCTGGTGTGCTTTGCTGCGGGGCTGGCCGCGAGAACGGCTCGCGCGCGCAAACTGGTCCAGTCACTGGAGGCCAATGTGCTGGACAAAATACCCGCCTATGCCCTGATGAAAACCAAGACCGGCAGCATACTCGCCCCGGAAGATACCCAGAATATGCAAGCGGTGCTGGTGCGGTTCGACGATTCCTGGCAGGTTGGCTTCGAAGTTGAAAAAATCGGGGATGGCAAAAGCCTGCTTTTCCTGCCGGGCTCCCCGGACCCCTGGTCCGGCTCGGTCTGTGCGGTGACCACGGACAGGTTGCAGCCGCTCAATCTGAACATCAAGGAAGTGGGCGTCCTGATGAAACGGCTCGGCAGGGGCTCCACCGGCGCGCTGGGGGATCCACTGCGCGATAACCAGGCGCGGTGAACAGCCGCAGGTAAGCGTACTGACAAAGATAACGGGAGTGAGCTAATGCCAAAATTCAGCAGGCGGGAACTGGAACAGGCGCTGGAAATATTCAATGAAAAGCGCGATGCGTCCTCCCGCACCGGCGACTGGTCGATCTGGGCCTCGCTGTTTACCGAGGACGCGGACTATGTGGAGCACGCCTACGGAGAGTTCAAGGGCCGGGCGGCCATCCAGCAATGGATTACCGATGTGATGGCACCTTTTCCGCATATGCGGTTTCCCCAGTCCTGGGTAGTCTTCGACGAGGAGACAGGGACGATCACGATGGAAGTGATCAACCTGCTCGATCACCCCACGGACCCGGGCCACGAAGGTTTCGGCTTTCCCAACTGGACCCGGCTGACCTACGCGGGTGACGGGCTCTTCTCCAGGGAAGAGGATATCTATAACCCGACCCGGGACGCGGGCCGGGTTATCAAGGCCTGGCTGGCGGCGGGAGGAAAATTCGCCAGCGGCGAAAAGGTCGCGATGAGGCATTCCCGGTAAAGCCAGCTCTGCAGTAAGTTCATTCGCGCTAAGGATTTCCCGATGGCAACTGTCGTTATGCGCTTCGATTTCCGTTGCCCGCCGGGCAATGCCGTGGCGGCGGACGAGCTGTATCACGCGGCGCTGGAGATGGCTGCCTATTCCGATGGCAGGGGAGTCGATGTCATCGGCCTGTCGGAACACCACAATACAGATGATGGCTACCTTAGTGCGCCGCTGACTGTCGCGACGGCGATGGCGGCCCGAACCAGCCGGGCGATGATCAGCATCGGGGCCTTGCTGGTACCGCTTTACGACCCGATCAAGCTGGCGGAGGACCTGGCGATACTTGATATCGTGGCTCGCGGCAGGCTGATGGTCATCGCCGGCATCGGCTACCGGGAACAGGAATACCACGCGCTTGGCAGGGACTGGGCACGGCGTGGCGAGCAACTGGAGCTGAGCCTGGGTGTGCTGCGGCAGGCCTGGCTGGGTGAGCCGTTTCTCTACAAGGGGCAGCTGGTGACCGTATTGCCGCGGCCCTACAGCCGGCCGCACCCCTTGATAGCGGTGGGAGGCAACAGCGTCCTGGCCGCGCGCCGGGCGGCGCGCCTGCAACTGCCGTTCTTTCCCGGTATCGACGATGCCGCGCTGGTGGATGCTTATAACGATGAATGCAGGCGGAACGCGTACGCGGGCGGTTTTGTGATGCTGCCCAATTACCCGTCTACCACCTATATCGCCGAAGATGTCGAGGAGGGTTGGCGGGAGATCGGCGAGTACATGCTGTACGATGCGATCGCCTATGGCGCCTGGCGCCACAGCACCCGGCGGGCTTACGCGGAATCCTTTGCCCACGACCTCGCCAGCCTGCGCGCGGAGGGTAAATACCGGGTACTTACCCCGGCACAGGCCGCGGCGGTGGTCCGGGAAACCGGCTCGCTGCACCTGTCGCCGCTGGTGGGCGGATGCCCGCCGGCCCTGGGATGGAAAAGCCTCCGGTTGTTCACCGACCAGGTGGTGCCGGCTTTATAATGCCGGGAATGCAATAGCGCAATCCACTGTGAGCTGAGGTGTAGCTGCATGAAAAGCCAAACCCGATTGGGCCTTGTACGTCACGGGCAGACCCATGCGAATATCGAGCATGTGTGGCACGGGCAGACCGATACCGCCCTGACGGAACTGGGCCACCGGCAGGCGCGCCTGCTGGGCCGGCACTTCCACCGCTACATGGAACCGGAGGTAATCTACGCCAGTCCATTGCAGCGTGCGCGGCTCACTGCGGAAGCGGTAGCCGCACGCTACAGTATCCCTGTCCAGCTTGATCCCCGGCTCATGGAATTCGACCTGGGCGACTGGGAGGGGGCCACGTTCGAATCCCTGCGAGGGGCCGGCAATATCATGGAGCAATTGGTGCGCAACCCGGACTTTTCCGCGCCCAACGGCGAGTCACAGAACCTGGTCAGGAAACGCATGGTCGAGGCGATCGAGGACATTA
Organism: Gammaproteobacteria bacterium; assembly: GCA_029859085.1. GTDB lineage: Bacteria > Pseudomonadota > Gammaproteobacteria > Pseudomonadales > Halieaceae > JARRPM01. The sequence continues at coordinate 10,067 of JAOUDU010000005.1, forward strand.
CCCACCGGCACCCGCAACAGAATATTGTCATCGTTGCCCACGGGGTGGCCATCGGCATCGCGCTCTCACACCTCATCGAAGGCGACACAACCCGCTGGCCAAACTACACCAAGGACAACACGGCCTTTTCCGAGCTGTGCCTCAGCACCAATACGCTGCTGAGCTACAATAAAACCGATCATCTTGAAGCCGGTGACCGTTGATGAAGCCCGGGCGATACCGCCATTTCAAAGGCGGAGAATACCGGGTCCAGGGTGTGGCCAGGCACTCTGAGTCCGGTGAGTTACTGGTGGTGTATACACCCCTGTATGGCGAAGGCGGCCTGTGGGTGCGCCCCCTCGATATGTTTCGGGAAACGGTAGAGCACGAGGGCCGGGAACGGGCCCGTTTTGAGTATGTGGGGCCATAGGGTAAAGTGGCGCCCCGGTGGCAAAAACAGCAACAGGGGCGCAGTCCGGCGCCAGGCAGATCCATGTTCAACCGCAACACACATCCGGCCTGTTCGGTAATGCGCCGCCGAACTGACCAGGGGCGCCTCCGGTATCTGGCCCGATTCGGCGCCACACTGGCCTTCGGCATTTTACTCGCGGGCTGTGGCGGTTCCGGGTCCTCCGGGCCCGGATCGCCGGGAACGGGCTCGTCCGGAGCCGGCGCCGGCGCACCTGCTGCGGGACCGGCCAGCGGGCAGGACCGGCAGCTGGGCTATTACACCCATACCAAGGCCATCATCGACTCCCGCTGCGTCACCTGCCACCGCGATGGCGGCCAGGCTCCATTCCCGTTGACCGATTATGCCGAGGTGGCCGCGAAACGTTCCGCGATGATCTATGCGCTGGAATCCGGCACCATGCCCATCCCGGGTTTCGCGCCACTGTCCGTGCAGGAGCGCGAGTTGCTGTTGCAGTGGCTGGAGCAGGGCGCTGCCAAAGGACATTCCCCGGAAGGCGGGCAAACCACACCCTATACCTATTATGGACAAGCGAAAGCGATCATTGAAGCGAAGTGCGCCGGCTGTCATCGGCCCGGCGAGAACGCGCCGTTCAGCCTGACAGATTACGACAGCGTCTATGCGGTGCGCGCCGCCGTGGCGCACCAGGTAGCCTCCGGCGCGATGCCGCCCTGGCCCCCGACAAACCATTTCCTGCCCCTGCAAGACAATCGTTCCCTCGCGGATGAAGACAAGGCCATATTGAATTCCTGGCTCGCCGGCGGGGCGCCCGCGGGTAATCCCGGTGACTATAGCCCGGCCCCGCAGAACCCCGCCGGGATAGATTATAACCTCACGATTTCAATGAATGAGCCGTATACACCCACCGTGCAACCTGACGACTACCGCTGCCTGATGATCGACTGGCCCCTGGACCATACGGTGTTCGTGGATGCGGTCAACGTCATACCCGATGCCAGGGCCCAGGTGCACCACGCTTTCGCGGTGATTATCGATCCGGAGAACCTCGCTCCCTTTGAGGCTGCCGATGGTGCCGATGGCAAGCCGGGGTTTCCCTGCTGGGGCGCGCCCTCGCCGCAAGGTACTCTGTTGCCCCCCCGGGCACTGTCAGTGTGGGCGCCCGGTGTCACTGCGGGTTACCTTCCCGCGGGTACCGGTGTGCGGGTTGCACCCGGTTCCAGGATCGTGATGCAGATGCACTACAACACTACCAATTCAGAGCCCGTGGCGGACCAGTCGGGCCTCGAAATACATTATGTGGATGCGGTGGACCGGGAGGCGCTCACCCTGTTTTTCCTGGATGTGCGCTGGCCTGGCCCCGGGGGCATGCCAATACCCGCGGGAGACCCCAGTGTCACCTTCACGCATACCAGCGATGTGGGCTGGGCCATGGCGTTTGTCGGTGCGGACAAGGTCGGTATAAGTCCCGAGGAGCCTTTCGCGCTGCACAGCGTCTACCTGCACCAGCACGTCCTGGGTCGTTCCAATTCTATCGAATTGATTCGCGAGGACGGTACCGAAATAATGCTGGTGGATATTCGCGACTGGGACTTCGACTGGCAGGACGAATACACCTTCGATAAAGAGATTATCGTGCAACCCGGCGACAAATTCCGCCTGACCTGCAACTGGGATAATTCCGCTTCCAACCAGCAGTTTGTCGACGGCAAGCAGCTCGAGCCGCGCTACGTCGAGTTCGGGGAGGGCACTTTCGATGAAATGTGCGTAAGCTATTTTTACGTTACCCGGGTGCGGGAGGAAGACAGGGGCACACTGCAGGATATTTTGCCGACAGTCGGGTTTCGCCAGCCGCAATACCTGCAGGTTTTCCACCCTGGCGATTATCTGCCGGTTGAGTTATTGGTAAACGCCTTCAGCCTGCAGGAACCCGACAGCAGCCACGCTGACCACGGGCATACCGATGTGGTAGAGGGCGTCGACACCGGCCCGACCCACGATCACCGCGCCGGGCACTACCACCTTTATCTCGACACCGATGACGACAACGCAGCCCATTCACTGGGCTGGGACGCCGCTACCTATTACCAGCTGCCGGAGGATATCGCACCCGGGAGGCACACCCTGCGGGTGAGCCTGCGGGACGATATGCATGAAGCCACAGGAGTGGAAAGCCGCGTGACCTTCGTCGTCGAGGCCGATCCCGGGGCGGGGCGACCGGCTGCTGTGGAATCATTGGTCGATGTGGAGGACTGGCAGTCCCAGGACGCGACAACCGATTCACTGGCGGGTCATCGCCCTGATACCGTCAGCTGCCCGGAGAACGCCTGGTACGAGGAAGACGGGGCGCTGGAAGTGGAGACGGGTTACTGCAATTACCTGTCGTTGCGGCAGCCCAGCAAGGTCGGGGTCAGCAAAGGCGACAATATTCACCTCGTGTTGTGGCACGGGCAGCTTCGTTTTGACGAGCCGGCGGAGGCACATGTGGCCGTGTCGATCGGCGGCAAGGTGATATGGGAACTCGAGACAGGAATACCCGACGCCGGTGCGGTATACGATGTTACCATTCCCTCCACTATTACGGCGCCGCCGGGCGAGATGGTGGAGTTCCACCTTCACAACCACGGCTATAACAGCTGGACGCTGCTGACTCTGGAAGTCCGGCACTGATGTTCCCGCGCCCTTCAATTTGCACGGCGCACAGAATCGGGTATGCACTATGAAGCGATGGAATGGCTGGGGTGATGACGAAAATGACCTTGGCCTGGAGTTGAGTCCTTCGGCACTGGCTTATTTACAGCAGCTGGTCGGTCCGTCCACCGCCCTGCCCGCCGCCACGCTGGAGGAAGTCCTGTCCAGGGTGCCCCCATCGCGGCTGCCGCCGCACACGCTGGTGAGCGTCGATGCCGAGGATCGCGTGCGCCACGCCAGGGGCCAGAGCCTGCCAGACTGGCTGGCATTGCGCAGCGGTGACTTCGGCGTGTTTCCCGATGGGGTGGCTTTCCCTAAAACCAGTGCCGAGGTAGGCGACCTGCTGCAGTATGCGCGGCAACACCAGGTCAGCGTTATTCCCTATGGCGGGGGGACGTCGGTGGTCGGGCATATCAACCCGGAGGCGGGGGGGCGTCCCGTGCTCACCATTGATATGACGGGCATGAACCGGCTGATCGCGCTGGACCGGGAAAGCCAGATCGCCACCTTTGGCGCCGGGGCCAACGGACCGCAGGTGGAATCGGCACTGGCGCAGGCAGGGTATACCCTTGGCCATTACCCCCAGTCCTGGGAGTTGTCCACTGTCGGCGGCTGGGTGGCCAGCCGTTCCAGCGGCCAGCAATCCATGCGCTATGGTCGTATCGAGCAGATGTTTGCCGGCGGGCATATAGAGACCCCGATGGGCTCGCTGGAGATTCCCTCCTTCCCGGCATCGTCGGCGGGACCGGATATCCGGGAAATGATCATGGGCAGCGAAGGGCGCATGGGTATTATCACCGAGGTCAAGGTCCGCGTAACACCGCTGCCCGAGCGCGAGTCATTCCACGTGATCTTTTTCCCCGACTGGGATGCCGGCCTGAAGGCGGTGCGGGCCATGGCCCAGGGCAAGGTGCAGCTATCGATGATGCGCCTCAGCAACACCATCGAGACATTTACCCAGCTCAAGCTGGCCGGCGGCGGCACGGCCATCAGCCTGCTGGAAAAATACCTGGCCCTGCGGGGGGTCGGCGACAGCAAGACCATGTTCACTTTCGGCGTCACCGGTTCCCGCGCCCAGTGTAAGGCCGCTCTGGCCCTGGCCAACGGCTTCGCGCGCCGACACGGCGGCGTCGGTACCGGCACCCTGCTGGGCAGGAAGTGGGAACACGGGCGCTTCCGTTCGCCCTATCTGCGCGAGGGCCTGTGGGACGCGGGCTATGCGGTGGATACGATGGAGACGGCTATCGACTGGATCAGGGTGCCGGACGCGCCGGCGGTGATCGAGGCGGCGATTACCGGGGCACTGGCGGAAGAAAAGGAGACGGTGCATGCGTTTACCCACCTGTCGCATATCTACCCCCAGGGCTCCAGCGTCTACACCACCTATATCTTCCGTTGCGGCAGTTCCTACGCCCAGACCCACGCTCGCTGGCAACAGCTGAAGGCGGCGGGTGCCCGGGCGATAGTCGAGCTGGGCGGGACCATCAGTCACCAGCACGGTGTCGGCAAGGACCACGCCATGTATCTGCCGGCGGAGAAAGGCGAGCTGGGTATCGCCGCCATCCAGGGCCTGGTGGATGTGTTTGATCCGCAGGGGCAGATGAACCCGGGCAAGCTGTTGCCCTGATTGCAACAGGGTCGCCCTTCACCCGCCAGGAGAACCTGGTCCAGTGCCAGGACAGGATGAGAATGAGCAGCAGCCAGCCGACTTTCAACGACCGCGCAGCCCTCTGGGCGCAATTGCAGCAGGCCCCGTCGCAATGGGATATGGTGATTGTGGGCGGCGGTATTATAGGCGCCGGCATTTTGCGCGAAGCGGCCCGGCGCGGCCTGAAGGTGCTGCTGCTGGAACAGCGGGATTTCGCCTGGGGCACCTCCAGCCGCTCCTCCAAAATGGTCCACGGCGGCCTGCGCTATATCCTCCAGGGCGATATCGGGCTCACCCGCGAATCCCTGCAGGAGCGCGAGCGCCTGCTGCAGGAGGCCCCCGGCCTTATCGATCGCATGGGCTATTACTTCACCGTGCGCAAGGGCCGGTTCCCGGGCCGGGTCGCCTTCAGCCTGCTGCTGGCCTTCTACGATTTCATGGCGGGGATCAGGGACCATCACTTCCTGCCGCGTGCCGATGTGCTGCGGCACTTTCCCGGCATCGACGACACCGGGCTCAAGGGTGCCTGTTACTACACCGACACCGTCACCGATGATGCGAGGCTGGTACTGCGCATCCTGCAGGAGGCGATAGCGGCGGGGGGCCTCGCGGCCAATTATGTGAGGGTCGAAAGCCTGCTGCGCAGCCGGGGACTGGTGGACGGGGTGGTGGCGGTGAATACGCAGACCGGGGAGCGTGTGCAGCTCAAGGCGCGGTCGGTCGTCAACGCCACCGGCACCTGGGCGGACCGACTGCGCCACGAGGTCAACCCGGAAACCCGGGTCCGGCCCCTGCGCGGGAGCCACCTGGTGCTGGCGCGGGAGCGGCTGCCGGTGCACGATTGCCTGACCATATTCCACCCCCGGGACAAGCGACCGGTATTCGCCTTTCCCTGGGAGGGGGCGACCGTCGTCGGCACCACCGACCTGGACCACCGGCAGGACCCTGATACGGAAGCCACTATCAGCAACGGGGAGCTGGACTACCTGCTGGAGGCTGTGAATGACCAGTTTCCCCGGCATGCCATTGGCCGCGACGACATTATCTCCACCTGGTCTGGTGTCCGCCCCGTTATCGGCTCGGACAAATCGAAGGATCCCTCCAAAGAGCGGCGCAATCACGCGGTGTGGGTGGATGAGGGCCTGGTGACGGTCACGGGCGGCAAGCTTACCACTTTCCGCAAGATCGCCCTGGACGCCATGGCCGCAGCGACTGCGACCCTGGGAGAAATGCGCATTACAGAGCCGGATCAAGCCGTGTTCGGCAGCACCAGTATCAGCGCCGCCGATATCGGCCTGGCGGATGAGTCCCGCGCCCGGCGCCTGGCGGGGCGCTACGGCGCCGCGGTGATGCGTTTGTTCGAAGGGGTCGCGGCAACGGAGCGGGCGAACATAGGCGGCACCGGGTTCTGCCTGGCTGAATGCCGCTGGGCCGCGCGCAACGAGTCAGTCCTTCACCTGGATGACCTGCTGCTGCGCCGCACCCGCCTGGGCTCGCTGCTGCCCGGGGGCGGCGCAGAGATCTTCGGTGCGCTGGAAACCATTTGCGCCGAGGAACTGCACTGGGACCAGGCCCGCTGGCAGGCCGAGCTGGCGCGTTACCGGGATATCTGGGAGCGGCACTACTACCTGCCGACCCCGGCAACCGGCTGACAGCGCGTCCCGCCCGGAGCCCGTCTTATGAGTACTGATAAAAAATACCTGCTCGCGATTGATAACGGCACCCAGAGCGTCCGCGCGCTGGTGTTCGACCTGGACGGCCAGCTTGTCGCCAAAAGCCAGGTGGAGATCGAGCCGTTCTTTTCGGACCAGCCCGGCTGGGCCGAGCAGCATGCCGACTATTTCTGGGACAGGCTCTGTGATGCCTGCCAGCAGCTCTGGCCCCGGCTGGACTTCCCCCGCACCGCCATCCAGGCGGTGGCACTGACCACCCAGCGCGCCACTGTCATAAACCTCGACGCCGAGGGCAAACCCCTGAGGCCCGCTATCATCTGGCTGGACCAGCGCGAGCAGCTCCAGTTGCCCGGTATGGGCGCCTGGGGGGTGGTGCTTGGCATGGCGGGGGCGACCGCGAATGTACGCTCATTTCGCAGCCAGGCTGAAGCCAACTGGATCGCGGCCCGGCAGCCCGATATCTGGCGGCGCACGGCGAAATTCCTGCTGCTGTCCGGTTACCACAGCTACAGGCTCACCGGGCGCTATGTCGATTCTGTAGCCAGCCAGGTCGGTTACCTGCCGTTCGACTTCCGGCGCCAGCAGTGGTGCGGGCCGCGGGACTGGAAGTGGAAGGCACTGCCGATTGTGCGGCAGCAATTGCCCGAACTGGTTCCCGCCGGCGCTGAACTTGGGCGCATCACCGAACAGGCGGCCAGGGAAACCGGTATTCCCGCCGGCCTGGCGCTGATATCCGCGGGCGCGGACAAGGCCTGCGAGGTGCTGGGCTCCGGCTGCCTGGAGCCGACTGTCGGCAGCCTCAGCTATGGCACCACCGCCACCTATAACACCGTGGACAGCCGCTACCTGGAAATGATCAGGCAGGTACCTGCCTACCCGGCAGCCGTGCCGGGCCTGTATAACTCGGAGACGATTGTGCAGCGCGGGTACTGGATGGTGAACTGGTTCAAGCGCGAATTCGGCCAGCCCGAGCAGGTCCTGGCAGCCCGCAGCGGGGTAAAACCGGAAGCACTGTTCGACGACCTGCTGCGCCAGGTGCCGGCCGGCTCGATGGGACTGGTGTTACAGCCCTACTGGTCTCCCGGCCTGCGGATCCCGGGCCCGGAGGCCAAGGGCGCGATCATCGGTTTCGGCGACGTCCACACCCGCGCCCATATCTACCGCGCCATCATTGAGGGGCTGGCGTACGCCCTGCGGGAGGGCAGCGAGCGCCACGAAAGGCGCAGCGGCCACAAGATCGACCGGCTGAAAGTATCGGGCGGGGGCTCCCAGAGCGACCAGGCGATGCAAATTACCGCGGACATTTTCGGCCTGGCAGCCGAGCGCCCGCACACCTTCGAAACCTCCGGCCTTGGCGCCGCGATCAATGCCGCCGTGGCGACCGGGCTGTACCCGGACTACGCGACCGCGATAGGCCGGATGACCCATCCCGGCGCTGTTTTCACCCCCATCCCGGCAAACGTGCAGATCTATGAGCAGATCTACCGGCAGGTTTACCGCAAGCTCTACGGCAGGCTGGGGCCTTTGTACAAGGCGATAAGGAGTATTACCGGCTATCCGGCCTGAGCGGCCCCCGCGGGTCGCATTCCCCGGTAGCAACCGGTTTTTACCGCATCGATCCTGTGTGAAAGTACCGAATTTTCGGTTTACCCTGCGATTTTTTGCTTATTTCACCATTTTGGCGCCCGTATTTGCGGTCATTACCGCTTCAAGCT
>JAOUDU010000319.1 GCA_029859085.1 Gammaproteobacteria bacterium
CTGCGCCGGCTTTCCGCGGAACAAAAGCGGCAACAACATGGTCAGATTCCAGGTAACGAGGGCAAGTAATGCATCCCATACGCAAGCAAAGGCTTTACCTGGTGCTGTTCGTGGTATTGTTCTCCAGTGCCGCCGCCGGCCTGGTGATGTATGCACTGAGCGGCAACATCAACCTGTTTTTCCCGCCGACCGACGTCGCTGAGGGCAAGGCCCCGGTGGGGCAGCCTATCCGCGTCGGGGGTATGGTGCTCGACAACAGTGTCCAGCGCAGCAATGACAGCCTGGCGGTGACCTTCGTACTCACCGACTTCAAGTCGAATGTAACAGTGGTCTACGAGGGCATCCTGCCGGACCTGTTCGGCGAGGGCCAGGGGGCGGTGGCCTCGGGCAAGCTCAACGACGACGGTGTACTGGTGGCCTCAGAGGTGCTGGCCAAGCACGATGAGAACTACATGCCGCCGGAAGTGGCGGACGCCCTGGAACAGTCGGGCTTCGACCACAAGGGCAACGCCAAATGATCCCTGAAATCGGCCATTTCGCGCTTATCATCGCCTTCTGCCTCGCCATTATCCTGGCAGTTGTCCCGGCCTGGGGCGCCTGGAGTCGCAACACCCGGGCGATGGCGATCGCCCCCGGGCTGGCGGTGGGCCTGCTGGTGTTCGTGGGGATCAGTTTTGCCTGCCTGTGCATCTCCTTCCTGCAGGACGATTTTTCGGTCAAGGTGGTGGCGTCCAACAGCAACAGCCTGCTGCCGCCGATCTATAAATTCTCCGCGGTATGGGGCAACCACGAGGGCTCCCTGCTGTTGTGGGCGCTGATCCTCAGCTTCTGGACCGCTGCGGTCGCGGTCTTCAGCAGCCAGCTGCCGCTGCTGGTGCTGTCTCGCGTATTGTCAGTGATGGGCGCGATAGGGGTGGGCTTCATGTCCTTCCTGCTGCTCACCTCGAACCCGTTCGCCCGGCTGCTGCCGGGCACGCCCGCCGACGGCAACGACCTCAACCCGCTGTTGCAGGACCCGGGCCTGATCATCCACCCGCCGCTGCTGTATATGGGCTATGTGGGCTTCTCGGTGGCCTTCGCCTTCGCCATCGCGGCCCTGCTGGGCGGCCGCCTCGACGCTTCCTGGGCGCGCTGGTCGCGTCCCTGGACCAATATCGCCTGGGCCTTCCTCACCCTCGGGATCATGCTCGGCAGCTGGTGGGCCTACTATGAGCTGGGCTGGGGCGGCTGGTGGTTCTGGGACCCGGTGGAAAATGCGTCCTTCATGCCCTGGCTCGCCGGCACCGCCCTGATCCACTCGCTGGCGGCCACGGAAAAACGCGGCCTGTTCAAAAGCTGGACAGTACTGCTGGCCATCTTCGCCTTTTCCCTGAGCCTGCTGGGAACCTTCATGGTGCGATCCGGCGTGCTGACCTCGGTCCACGCCTTTGCCACCGACCCTGCCAGGGGCCTGTTCATCCTGGTGTTCCTGGCGCTGGTGGTGGGGGGGTCCCTGACCTTGTACGCCCTGCGCGCACCTGCGGTAACCAGCCGGGTGAGTTTCGAGTGGGTATCGCGCGAGTCCCTGATCCTGTGCAACAACGTGATTTTCCTGGTAGCCACGATCACGGTGCTGTTTGGCACCCTGTTTCCCCTGATCATGGACGCCCTCGGCGCGGGCAAGTACTCCGTCGGGCCGCCGTATTTCAATGCGGTATTCGTGCCGTTGATGGCGCTGCTGGCGCCCTTCATGGGGCTGGGCCCGACCGCGCGCTGGAAAAAGGACTCGGTGCGCCGCTGGCAGGCGGAGCTCGCCATTCCCGCCATCGTCGCGGTGCTGTGCGGCCTTACCCTGCCGCTGCTCCACGCCGACTACAACCTCTGGGTCGCGCTGGCGGTGGCACTGTCGGCCTGGCTGGTGCTGGGCCTGCTGCGGGACCTCTGGTACCGGGTGCGGGGCGCCGCCTCGCTGGGCGCGGGCCTGCGCCGGATTACCCCGAGTTACTGGGGGATGTTCCTCGCCCACCTGGGTTTTGCCGCCTGTGTCACCGGGATCGTGGCCACCAGCCAGTTCAATGTTGAGCACGACCTTAAAATGGCCCCGGGTGACACCGAGACCATTGCCGGTTACCAGTTCCGCTTTGTCGAGCTGGCTTCCGTGCGCGGCCCCAACTTTATCGCCGACGAGGCGCGGATAGAGGTCAGCCAGGACGGCCGCCTGGTGGCGAACCTGGCCCCCCAGAAGCGACGCTACACCGCCACCGGCCAGGTCATGACTGAGGCGGACATCGATGCGGGCCTGTTCCGCGATATTTATGTCGCGATGGGTGAGCCTGTGGGCCAGGACGGGGCCTGGGCAGTGCGCCTGCACTACAAGCCGATGGTCCGCTGGATGTGGCTGGGGGCTATCCTGATGGCCCTGGGTGGCTTTACCACGGTGCTGGACAAGCGCTACCGGCGTGTGCGCAGTCCGGTCGGGGCGCTGGCCGGCAATGAGGCCGTTCATGGCGCCTAGGCTGAAACTGTTTTTGCCGCTGATCCTGTTCGCGGGCATGGCCGCGTTCCTGTTCCGGGGGCTGTCGCTGGATCCGCAGGCACTGCCGTCGGCGCTGATAGACCAGCCCCTGCCGGAGTTCACCCTGCCCCTGCTGGGGGAGGAGCGCACTATCGACCGGGCAGGGGTTATCGGCCAGGTGGCGCTGTTGAACGTGTGGGCCACCTGGTGTGCGTCCTGTCGCGTTGAACATCCCTACCTGGTGCAGATCGCCGCCAGCGGGGTGCCGATCTACGGCCTGAATTACAAGGACGAGGATGCCGCCGCCGGGCGCTGGCTGACGGAGCTGGGCAACCCCTACCGCGCGAATATCGCCGACCGCGAGGGCAGCCTGGGCGTGAACCTCGGGGTCTACGGCGCGCCGGAAACCTACCTGCTGGATGCCGGCGGTGTGATCCGCTACCGCCACGTGGGGGTGGTCGATCAGCGGGTCTGGGAGACGATCCTGCAGCCGAAGTACCAGCAGTTGTTGTCCGCGGGGGGAAGCGGCGGGTGAAGGTCCTGTCGAGCCTCGCACTGCTCGCACTGGTCCTGCTGTCGGGTCCGGCGCTCGCGGTTATCGAAACCTACCAGTTCAGCAGCCCGGAACTGGAGCAGCGTTACCAGCTGCTGAGTTCCGAGTTGCGCTGCCCCAAGTGCCAGAACCAGAACATCGCCGATTCCAATTCACCCATTGCACAGGACCTGCGCAAGTTGCTTTACCAGCAACTGGAAGCGGGGGCCAACGATGAGGAGATACTGGATTTCATGGTGGCGCGCTACGGCGAGTTCGTGCGCTACCGGCCCCGCTTCGGCGGCGCTACGGCAGCGCTGTGGCTTGCTCCCGGGCTGTTGTTGCTCGCCGGGATCGTCGTCGCGGCGGTCGCGCTGCGGGGGCGGCGTGAGCGCGCATCCGGCGGCACCACTCTCAGTGCCGAGGAGGAACAGCGCCTGCGCGACCTGCTGGACAAGACGGAGAAGGATTCTTGACGTTATTTATCCTGGCCTGCGGCGCACTGGTGCTGCTCAGTGGCGTGTTTTACCTGATGCCAAGGGACCATCCGGGCGGGGTGGATGCGGATCTTGAGCGGGCCAATGTCGATTGGTACCGCCTGCGCCAGGCCGAACTGGCCGGGGAGGGTGCCGACGTGCTGCAGGACGACGCCCGCCTGCGCCTGCTCGAGGACGAGCAGCAGGCCAGGGCGCTGGCCGCAGTGCCCGCCGCCGGCAGCCAGTCGTTCCCGGTCTGGATGTTGCTGCCGCTGGTGGCGATCATGTCGTCCGGCCTTTACTACATGCTGGGCGCGGCCCCCGACGTGATGATCAGCCAGCAGCTGGAAGCACTGGACGACAGCAGCACACCCGCGCAAATGCAGGCGCTGATGGGCGCGGTGGAAAAACGCAGTGCCCAGCGACCCGGCAATGTCGATTATGTCGCCCTGCTGGGGCGCTTCTATATGGGCCAGGAAGACTACCCGCGGGCGGCGCAAACCTATGCGGAGCTGGTGCGAGAGTTCCCCGAAGATCCCTTTGTGCTGGCCTCCGCTGCCCAGTCCCAGTACCTGGCGGCGGGCCGGAAGCTGAGCGACCAGTCCAGGGCCCTGGCGGAACAGGCCATCGCTATCGATCCCCACCAGCGCACTGCCCTGGGCCTGCTGGGCATGGCCTCATTCGAGGAGCAGAATTACCGCGCGGCGATGACCTACTGGCAGCGCCTGCTGGTCACGGAGCAGCCCGGCAGCGACAGCGCGCGCATGATCACCGGCGTGATGGATATGGCGCGACAGCGCTTGATCGCGGCCGGTGAAACAGTCGAGGAACTGCCCGAGGCGGGGGCCTCGGGGCTGGCCCAGGCGGGCGAACCCACCGCGGGAGTGACTGTTCGGGTAGCGTTGCCGGAGGGTGCGAGCCTGGCCCCCACCGACACTGTGTTCGTGCTTGCCCGCAACGCGGCCTCGGACAGCCG
>JAOUDU010000320.1 GCA_029859085.1 Gammaproteobacteria bacterium
GCCATCATTTCAGGATCGGGCGTGAACGGGCGATAGGGATTTCGGGGTGACATGTGCAACCCTCCGTGTTGTTGACTCAGGCGGAGCACTGCTCCCTGCGGAACCGGGCTGGCGTCGACCCGAAACCGGACTTGAACACCCGGCTGAAATGGGACGCGTCCTTGAAGCCGAAGCGATAGGCAATCTCCGCAACAGAATAGTGGCCCAGGGCCTTGTCAGCCAACGCCGCCTTACAGGCCTCCAGCCGCAGCTGCTGGATATGTCGCGAAACGGACTGGCTCTCGGATTCGAACAACATATGCAGGTAGCGGGTCGAGATGCCATGGCGCTCGGCTATCCAGTCCGGGCCCAGGCGCTCGTCGTCGAGATGCCTGCGGATGAAAGCGCGGATACGATGCAGGTACTCGCGCCTTACGCCGCAATCAGGCAATTCGTGCCGCCGCATATCCCCGGCGTGATCCAGGGTGGTCGCCAGCAGGTCCATTACGCTGGATTCGAGCCGCTGGGCCAGCAGGGGGTCCATCACATCGAGCTGGCGGCTCATGGATACCAGGAACTGGGTGAACAGGCCATTGGCCCCGGCGCGGGCGTCCATACGCAAGCCCAGGAAACGCGTGGGCTCGCGCACGCAGGCCGCCATCACGTTCTCGGGTATGGCCAACACCACCTGGCAGTAATCCCCGGGGAAACTGATCCGGTAGGGTTCGGCGCTCGTGCACAGGGTAAAGTCGCCCGCCCGCAGGTGCGCCTCGCGCCCGCAATGCCGCACCAGGCTCTCTCCTTCCACCTGTACTTTCACCATGTACACCGCGTCTGCCACCTGGCCGATATGGCTGCGGCGCCGATAGACCTCCAGGGGTGTACTCTTTACCGCGGCCAGCCCGACCCCTCCGAGGCGGCGGCCTTGCAGCGTCCCGGAAAAGTGTGTCTCCCGGGGCGCCTCGCAGTCCATCGGAAAAAACAGCGCGTCCACCTGGCTGTCAAACTGGTCCAGGGAGAGCTCCGGGGACAGGCCTGGAGAATGACCCTGGAAAATCCCCGAGGGCAGCTGGTCCACACCGTTATGCTGTAACATCCGGGTTACCTCTTCCGTTTCGTTGAACTGGTAAGGAATGACCACTAAAAGCGCTTCCTCGACCGATATTATCGTAGCCGGCGGCGGCCCGGCGGGCTGCACCGTTGCCATCGGCCTGCGCAAACTCGGCTACCGGGTAGCGCTGGTCCACGCGCCGCGACCCTGGCAGACCTGCGAGGGCATTTCGGCGCGCACCTGCGAGGGTTTGCGCAATGCCGGTTTGTTGCGAGCGCTCGCCGTCGTGCCTGCAGCGAGCCCGCGCAGAGCGCACTGGAACGGCGAGTCGAACACCGCCAACACCGAGCACCTGGTGCCGCGGCAAGCTTTTGACGCCGCGGCGCTGGCAGACGCGGCCGCGGCCGGCGTGGAGCTGCTGCCGGGACGCCTGCGCCAGGTGGATGATTCGACGGGCGCAGACCTGTGTCTTCATATCGAACCCCCCGGCGGCACGGCAACGACCCTGCGTTGTCGTTTCCTGGTGGACGCCCGGGGGCGCGCCTCAGCGGGCACCGGCGACCAGCAGCTGCGGGGCCCGGAAACGGTGTCCCTGCTGCAGCTGCGGCGGGGATCGCCCGGGGCAACGGGCAGCGGTGTGACCAGTTTTGCCGATGGCTGGGCCTGGCTGGCTGCCACCGCGGACGGCCTGCGCTTCATCCAGCTCACCGTCACCGCGGCCGACAACCGCCTGCCGAAACGCGGCGAACTGAATCGCTGGTTTGACCACTCGCTGGCACAACTGCCGCCGCTGCCCGGACTGGAGCTGCCAGGTGAGCCGCTCGGTAACGTCATTGCCAGGGGCAGCACCTCGATCCTGCAGGGGGAACTGGTCACGTCGCACACACTGCGGACGGGCGACGCGGCGATGGCCGTCGACCCGCTGTCCGGCAACGGCATCTTCCAGTCCCTGTCATCCGCGTTGATCGCCCCCGCGGTGATAAACACCCTGCTGCAATACCCGCAGGAGCGGGCACTGGCGGCGCAGTTTTACCGGGACCGGGTGCGCCACACCTTTTTGCGCTTCGCCCGCATGGGGCGGGATTTTTACCGCATGGAAACACGTTGGCCGGCAGCGCAGTTCTGGCTGCAGCGGCAGGCCTGGCCGGACCAGGAGCCCTCCCATGCGGACACCGCGCCGACCCTGCTCGGGGTGGAATCGCGGCCGGTGGTGGCCGGCGACCGGATCTGTGCGCGGGACGTGGCGGTAACCAGCGACCAGCCGCTGGGTGTATGGCACGCGGGCGGGGTGGAACTGGCGCCGCTGTTGCGGGACCTGCCGGACATACCGGAGCAGCGCCGGCGTCTGCTGGCATCGAGGCTGGCGGCAGCCTGCGGCGGCGACCTGACAAAACAGGCGACGCTGGAAGCCTGGCTGCGCCGCTACCGGGTGTTGTAAATACCATCAACATACCCTGCGCTCCGGGCCGCGGTAGCTGGCCTGTTCCACCAGCCACGCCCGCAGCTGCGCCGGCGAGCTGCCGGGGTGGGCGGCCAGGAACCGGGCCGCACGGGCGCTGACGTGGGCGCAACCGACACTGGCGCCGGCCACGTTCGTCTGACCGGCCCGGACATGGCCGCCGAAATCCGCCTGCCGCGTATCGAGGAAGGAGATATCACCCGGCGCGCAGCGGGCGTCACCGGTGGCGCGAATCACACCGGGATAAGCCGCCGGAAATACCGGCTCGCCCCGGGCGGGGGTGGCAGCCACCAGCACCACCCCCTCCCCCAGCGCCCGCTCGCAGGCCTGCCGCAACAGCGGGCGATCCTCGCGCAGGCCAAAACTCATATTGACCAGGTGAACCCGCTGTTCGAGCAACCAGTCCAGCGCCGCCGCCACCTGCGCGGCAGTGCAACTGAGTTTGCCTGCGAACACCTGGGCGTTCAGCAGGCTGAACTCCGGTGCAACCGGTGGCGAATCATCCGGCGTATCCCCTTGCGCGCGACCGATTGCATCCCGCAGCAGTATCGCCGCCATCGCCGAACCGTGCCCGAGCTGGTCTTCAGTCGCCTCGGTCTCCAGCACAGTGCCCTGCGGCCCGGCGAGGAAACCGCGCGCTGCGCCGGTGTACGTAAGCGGCAGGCCGGCCACGCCGCTGTCTATCAGGCCGATCGCCAGGCTAGCCATCGGCGCCGCCCCCCTGGCGAAGTTGCAGTTGGCCGCCCTCGATCGCCAGCAGGTAGCCGCACTTGTCCAGCGCGGACTGGCGGTGGCTGATGACCAGGCGGGTGCGATCGCCGAACAACCCGTCCACCGCCTGCAGCACCTCGCGCTCGACCTCGACGTCCACTGCCGAGGTGGCCTCGTCGAGGATCACCAGCAGCGGCTGCTGCAGCAGCGCCCTGGCGATCGCGATCCGCTGCTTTTCGCCACCGGACAGGCGGGTGCCCCGCTCGCCCACCGGCGTGTCGAGGCCCTCGGGCAGTCGCGCCACCAGCGCATCGAGCTGGGCACTGTGCACCGCCCGGCGCACCTCGTCTTCAGGGGCATCGGGGCGGGCGTAGCGGATGTTGTCAAGCACACTGCCGCGAAACAGCACGATGTCCTGGGCCACCAGCGCGATGCGCCGGCGCCAGTCACCCAGCGCGAAATCACGGATATCGATACCGTCCACCAGGATGCGCCCGGCATCGGGTTCGTAGTGGCGCAGCAGCAGGTCCACCAGGGTCGTCTTGCCGCTGCCCGAGGGGCTGTAGATACCGACGCTGCAGCCGGCCGGCAGGCTGACCGTGGCCTGCTGCAGGATGTCCTCGCCACTGCCGGGATAGCGGAAGCTGACCGCCTGCAGCTCCAGGGCGCCGCGCATGCCGGCATCCGGCACACGCTGGCCGGAGGGCTTCACATCGGGAGTAGCCTCCACCAGGTAGCGCACCCGCTCCAGGCAGACCTGGACCCGGAACAGCGACATGTAGAGACCCAGCAGGCCCTGTACCGGGCCCACCGCCATGCCGAGGTAGGTGCCGAAAGCGATCAGTGAACCCAGCGCCATCTGTCCCTGGATGACCCAGTAACCGCCGATGGCGAACACCAGTGCACGCGCCGCGGAGGTGAGCGTGTTGGGCACTGCGGCGGTGGCGAACTCGATCAACTGCAGCTGCAGCAGGTCGCCGAGATAGAGCCGGTTGAGCACGCCCAGGCGAGTCGCCTCCCGGGACTCCGCCGCCACCGCCTGGATAAATTTCATCGCCGGCACGGTCTCCACCAGGAACGCGGTGACATCGCTGCTGCGCTCGCGCAGGCGCCGGGTCTGCTGTTGTACCCGGGGCCGCATATAGCGCAGGTAGAGCCAGTGCAGCGGCACCAGCGCCAGCAACACGAGGCTGAGCTGCCAGCTCAGCAGCAGCATGAAAGCCAGGGTTCCCACCAGCCCGAGCAGCGCGCTGACCGCCGCAAAAAGGCTG
>JAOUDU010000321.1 GCA_029859085.1 Gammaproteobacteria bacterium
CCGGTGACAGTGGCGGTGGACAGCAGGGGGACGTCGGTGCACGAAACCGGCCCGAAAATCTGGAAGGCGAGGATAGAAGAGCAGGCGATAACCGTTGCCTGATACCTTTTACTGGCACGATTACGAGACCTTCGGCGCGGACCCCTCCCGGGACCGGCCGGTACAGTTCGCCGGCCTGCGCACCGACCTGGACCTGAACCCGGTGGGGGAGCCACTGGTGTTATACGCCCGCCCGGCGGACGATTTCCTGCCGCAGCCCCAGGCCTGCCTGGTGACGGGAATCAGTCCGCAGCTGGCGCTGGAACGCGGTGTGCCGGAGTGCGAGTTTATCGATCGCATCCTGCAGGAACTGGCGCTGCCCGGCACCTGCGGCGCCGGCTACAATTCCCTGCGCTTCGACGACGAGGTCACCCGCTACACCCTCTACCGCAATTTCCACGACCCCTACGCCCGGGAGTGGCAGAACGGCAACTCCCGCTGGGATATCATCGACCTGCTGCGCACCGCCAACGCGCTGCGCCCGGAGGGTATCGAGTGGCCGTTGCGGGAGGACGGCCTGCCCAGCTTCCGGCTGGAGGACCTGACCGCCGCCAACGGCATCAGTCACGAGGCTGCCCACGATGCCCTGTCCGATGTCCGGGCCACCATTGCGCTGGCCCGGCTGGTCAGGGAGCGGCAACCCCGCCTCTACGATTACGTGCTTAATCACCGGGACAAACGCTCCGCCCAGGCCCTGCTGGATATCGCCACCATGAAACCGGTGCTGCACGTGTCCGGCATGTTCGGCGCCCAGCGCCACAATATCGCGCTGGTTGCACCGCTGGCGCTGCACCCGGTGAACCGCAACGAGGTCGTCTGTTTCGACCTGGATGCCGACCCGGCGCCCCTGTTCGAGCTGGAACCGGAGCAACTGCGCGAACTGCTGTTCAGTCGAGCGGAGAATTTGCCGGAGGGCCTGGAGCGGCCCGGGCTGAAGACGGTGCATATCAACCGCTGCCCGGTGCTGGTGACGGCGAAGATGGCGGACCCCGCCACCGCCGAGCGCCTGGGTATCAGTGGCCCGCGCTGCCGGCAGCACCTGGCGGCGCTGCGGGATTTCCGCACACGGGACCACAAGGCCTTTAATGAAAAAGTGCAGGCGGTTTTCGCCGGCCGCAGTTTCGAACCGGTGTCGGACCCGGACCGGATGCTCTACAGCGGCGGCTTTTTTTCCGAGCGCGACAAGCAGGTGATGGATGATGTCCGCAGCAGCAGCCCCGAAGAGCTGGCCCAGGCCAGTTTCCCGTTCGAGGATGCGCGCCTGCCGGAGATGCTGTTCCGCTACCGCGCCAGGAACTTCCCGCAGAGCCTGTCTGCCGAGGAGCTGGCCCGGTGGGATGAGTATCGCTTCGCGCGCCTGACCGAACCCGAGGGCGGTGCCAGTATCTGCATGGATGAATACCAGGCCACCATCGAGCAATTACTGGCCTCGGGCGAGCTGGATGCCGCGCAGCAAACCCTGATGCGCCAGTTGCTGGACTACGGCGATACGCTGCTCGCCTGACCATTCTATGCGCCGCACTCCACCGCCCGGGGGTATTCTTCGGTAATACGCACATGGGCAGGAGCGTGCCCCCCTCGTATAATGCCCGCTACCCGGGTAGTGCCCACACCCGAAACCCGCATCCAGGAGAGATCCAGTGCAGTTTGCCGGCAGCCATATACTCTCGGTCCAGCAGTTCGAGCGCGCCGATGTGGAACATATTTTTGCCGTCGCCGACCGGATGGGGCCCTACGCCCGGCGCCGCCGCGTCACCCGGGTGCTGGCGGGCGCTATCCTGGGGTCCATGTTTTTCGAGCCGAGTACCCGCACCCGGGTGAGTTTCGGCAGTGCCTTCAACCTGCTCGGCGGCGAGGTCCGGGAAACCACCGGCTTTGAAAATTCCGCGATCGCCAAGGGCGAATCGCTGTATGACACCGCCAGGGTGCTCAGCGGCTACTCCGACGTGATCGCGATGCGCCACCCGGTGGCGGGTTCGGTGGCGGAGTTCGCCGCCGCGAGCCGGGTGCCGGTGATCAATGGCGGCGACGGCAGCAACGAGCATCCCAGCCAGGCCCTGCTCGACCTGTACACCATCAAGAGTGAGCTGGCCGGCCGCGGCCGCGGCATCGACCGCTTGCGCATCGCCATGGTGGGCGACCTGCGCTTCGGTCGTACCGTCCACTCCCTGAGCAAGTTGCTGTGCCTTTTCGACAAGGTGCAGGTGACCCTGGTGTCACCGGTCGAACTGCGCATGCCGGGCGAGATTGTCGAGGAAATGCGCGAGGCCGGGGTCGAGGTCATCGAGTCCGACGCTTTCGAAGCCAGCATCTCCCATGTGGATATCGTCTATTCCACCCGGATCCAGGAAGAGCGCTTCGGCACCCAGGCGGAGGCGGACCTGTACCGCGGCAGGTACCGGCTCAACCAGAGCATCTACACCCACCACTGCGAGCCCAACACGGTGATCATGCACCCGCTGCCGCGGGATTCCCGGGACAATGCCCGGGAGTTGGACGATGACCTCAACGACAACCCCAACCTCGCCATCTTCCGCCAGACCGACAACGGCATGCTGGTGCGTATGGCGCTGTTCGCCCTCACCCTGGACGTGGTGGAGCAGGTCGACCGGCACTCCCGGGACGTCAACTGGTACACAGCGGGCCGCTTCTGATGGCCCTGGAGCTTACCTTTGGCGCGCGGGACGTGCGCATACTGAAGGATGAAAACGCATTTTCCGGCTATTTCGCCGTGCGCCGGCTCACCCTGCAGCATCGCTGCTTTGGCGGCGGCTGGAGCGCACCCCAGGTGCGGGAGGTGTTTGAGCGGGGCGACGCGGTGGGCGTGCTGCCCTACGACCCGGTTGAGGACAGGGTGGTCCTGGTCGAGCAGTTCCGTCCCGGCGCCCTGCGCGGCGATGACAGCCCCTGGATGCTGGAGCTGGTCGCCGGCGTGGTGGAGGCCGGCGAGAGCGACGAGGAGGTCGCCCACCGGGAGGCATTGGAGGAGGCGGGCTGCGAGCTGTCCAGCTTGTTGCCGATTGCCACTGTCCTGCCGAGCGCGGGCGCCTGCAGTGAGCAGGTGCGGCTGTTCTGTGGCCTGCTGACCCGCGCCGGCGCGGGCGGCATCCACGGCCTGGCCGAGGAGGGGGAGGATATCCTGGTGCACTCGGTCTCCCGCCGGGAAGCGCTGGAACTGGTGGCGGGCAATCGCATACCGAATGGCCATACCCTGATCGCGCTCCAGTGGCTGCATATCCATGGCGAATCCCTGAGGGAGCGCTGGCGTCGCGGCTTGTAGCCCCGCCCCTTATTTATGCCAGACATCAACCAGGACCCCGTTCCCGAGCCGCTGCCGGACGCCATAGCGGACACTCATCCGGACGCCATCTCGGATAGCCTGCCGGACGCCACCCCGGATACCACCCACGGCCTGCTGCGGGCCAGCGCGACGGTGGGCAGCATGACCATGCTGTCCCGGGTGCTGGGCCTGGTGCGCGACGTGGTCATAGCGGCCTTTATCGGTGCCAGCGCCAATGCCGATGCCTTCTTTGTCGCGTTCAGGATTCCCAATTTCCTGCGCCGCCTGTTCGCGGAGGGCGCATTTTCCCAGGCCTTTGTACCGGTGCTCGCCGATTACAAGCAGGAAGGCAGCATTGTCGCCGTCAAGGCGCTGATCGACCGGGTGGCCGGCGTGCTTGGAGGCAGCCTGCTGGTGGTCACCTCCCTCGCCATACTGGCAGCGCCGCTCGTGGCCGCCCTGTTCGCACCGGGCTTCATGGACCAGCCGGGCAAATTCCAGCTGACGGCCGAGATGATCCGCATCACCTTTCCCTACCTGCTGCTGATTTCGATGACCGGGTTCTGCGGGGCGATCCTCAACAGCTTCGGCCGCTTCGCGGTGCCGGCGTTTACCCCGATCTTCCTCAATCTCTCCCTGATTTTCGCCGCCCTGGTGGCCGCTCCCTGGTTTGAAGAGCCGGTATTCGCCCTCGCCTGGGGGGTCTGCTTTGCCGGGATAATCCAGCTGCTGTTCCAGGTACCCTACCTCTACCGGCTGAACCTGGTGCCGCGCCCGCGATGGGATACCAGGGACGAGGGGGTGCGCCGCATCCTCAAGCTGATGGTGCCGGCATTGTTCGGCGTCTCCGTGAGCCAGATCAACCTCCTGCTGGACACGGTCCTGGCCTCGTTCCTGCCCACCGGCAGCGTGTCGTGGCTGTACTACTCGGATCGCCTCACGGAGCTGCCGCTGGGGGTGTTCGGGATCGCCATCGCCACGGTCATCCTGCCCAACCTGTCGGCCCACCGGGCGGCGGCCCGGGAGGGCAAGTTCAGCCTCACCCTGGACTGGGGCATACGCTCGGTGCTGCTGATCGGGGTGCCGGCCACAGTGGCACTGATACTGCTGGCCCGGCCCATACTCATCACCCTGTTCCAGTAC
>JAOUDU010000322.1 GCA_029859085.1 Gammaproteobacteria bacterium
GCCCAAAAGGATTTTCGCTGTTTCCAGTGTTATCTGGCATGACTAATTTTCCTAACAGGTTGCTGAACAGTCTCAGGCGAGTGCGAGACGAGGCAAAAATGGGCGAAAAACCGGAGTGTACACGATAGTACATGAGGATTTTGAGCCCATTTTTAACGCGGTATCGTGCCGGCTGAGGCAGTTCAGCGGCCTGTTAGTAGAACATGCCGGTTTCGAGTTGTGCCTCTTCCGACATCATTTCGCGCTGCCAGGGCGGGTCGAAAACCAGCTCAACCGAGACCTTGCGCACATTGGGCACCTGGGCAACGCGATACTCCACATCCCCGACCAGCACCGGGCCCATACCGCAGCCGGGCGCGGTCAGGGTCATGCGAATATCCACGCTGGCCGCTGCCTGGTCGACCTTGACGCTGTATATCAGTCCCAGGTTGACCAGGTCCACCGGGATCTCGGGATCGTACACCGTGTGCAGCGCCTCCCACACCTGGGCCTCGTCGATCTGCCCGTTTTCCGGTGCCGGAAAATCCAGCCTGACGGGCTCGAACCCGAGGGCGTCGGCATCGGTGCCGTCGACGCGCACCATATTGCCGTTGTACACCACCGTGTAATTGCCGCCCAGGGCCTGGGTGAGGGTGACGAAAGTATGCGCCGGGATCATCACCGGATCGCCCACCGGCACGAGTCGGCCCGGACAATCCCGGCGGGTGGTGAGAATAGTCCGTTCCTGGGCGCTCATGGCCTCACTCCACGCTGAAGCTTTCGCCGCAACCGCACTCGGCGGTCACGTTGGGATTGTTGAATTTGAGGCTGCGGTTGACCCCTTCCCGGGCATAGTCGATCTGGGTGCCGCGCAGGAATGCCAGGGCGGCCGGTTCCAGGTAAAGGGTCACCCCGTTGGCCAGGTCCACCGCCACATCGCCCTCGCTGCCGCCGGACTCGACCTCATCCAGCACATACTTGAAGCCGGTGCAGCCGCTTTCGCGCACACTGATCCGCACCCCCGAGTAACCCCTGCCCGCCAGGCTGGCGCGGAAATGCTCGGCCGCGGCGGGTGTCACCGTCACCAGTTCGGTTCTGACATCAAAGGTTTCAACACTCATAAAAGGTTTCAACACTCATAGCTCAATCACTCTCTCACGCTCAGGCAAACAGGCGCTTGGCCTTGCGGATGCCCTCAAACAGGCGAGTGACATCCTCCTGCGTATTGTAAATCGAATAGGACGCCCGCACCGTTCCGGGTATACCGAGGCGGTCCATCAGTGGCTGGGCGCAGTGGTGCCCGGTGCGCACCGCAATACCCTGCTGGTCGAGCAACATGCCGACATCGGACGGATGGGTCCCCTCCAGCAGGAAGCTGAAAATGCCGGCGGCGTGGGCCGGACGGCCGATACGTCGCAGTCCGTCCACTTCTGCTGCCAGCTCCAGCGTACGGGCCAGCAACGCCGCCTCGTGCTCTGCTGCCGCCCTCCGGTCGATACCGCCCAGGTAGTCGACGGCCGCGGCAAGGCCGATCGCACCGGCGATATTGGGGGTGCCCGCCTCAAATTTAAAGGGCAGGCCGCTGAAGGTGGTAGTCGGGAAGCCGACCCGATCGATCATTTCACCGCCGCCGAGGAAAGGCGGCATGGCTTCCAGCAGGTGTTCCCGGCCCCACAGCACGCCGGTCCCGGTCGGGCCAAACAGTTTGTGGCCGGACATGACAAAAAAATCACAACCCAGCGAGGTCACATCCACCGGCCAGTGGGCCACTGACTGGGCCCCATCCAGCAGCACCAGGGCATCGACCGATTTCGCCAGGCGAACGATTTCCGCCACCGGGTTGACGGTACCCAGGGCATTGGAAACATGGTTCACAGCCACCATCTTCACCCGGGCATCGAGCAGTCCGGCCAGCGCCTCGAGGTCGATTTCGCCATCGTCGGTCACCGGAATCGGCACAACCTCGGCACCGGTGGCAGCGGCCACCAGTTGCCATGGCACGATATTGGAGTGGTGCTCCAACCAGGACACCAGCACCCGGTCCCCGGGCTTGAGTGTGCTGTGGCCCCAGCTGTAGGCCACCAGGTTGATGGCCGCGGTGGTGCCGCTGGTCCAGATCACCTGCTCGGGCCTGGGGCTGCCCAGGAACCCGGCCAGCGCGTGCCGGGCCTGCTCGAAGGAGTGGGTCGCGCGGTCGCTGAGGGTATGTACACCCCGGTGTACGTTGGCATTGTCGCGGCGATAATAATTGGCTATCGCCTCGATCACGCACTCGGGTTTCTGGGTCGTGGCGGCGTTATCCAGGTAGACCAGCGGGTGGCCGTTGACCTGCTGGGCCAGGATCGGGAAATCCCGCCGCACCCGCTCAGCGTCGAAGGCCGCCACAGTGTGCATCGGCCTGACCGTCATGGCAGGCTCGCCGCAAGGGCGGGATCGCGGGCGAACCTGCGGGCCAGCATGCCCTGCAGGTATTCGCGCAGGGACTCGCAACGCACGGTGTCAATGACCTCGTTGATAAAACCGAAGCTGAGCATGACCTGCGCCTGGGAGCTGGACACACCCCGGCTGCGCAGGTAGTGGAGGCTCATCTCGTCCAGCTGGGCAACCGTGGCACCGTGGGAACACTGGACATCATCCGCATAGATTTCCAGCTCCGGCTTGGTGTTGATCTCGGCCCTGGTACTGGTGAGCAGGTTGCGATTGCTCAATTGCGCATTGGTCTTCTGGGCATCCCGGTGGATATGAATGCGGCCATTGAAAACAGCCGTCGCCTCATCCCCGATAATACCGCGAAAGGTTTCGCTGCTGGTGCAATTGGGCACCCGGTGCTCGATGCAGGTGTGGTAGTCCACATGGTCATTGCCGTGGGGCAGGTAAATACCGTTCACCTCACTGTGGGCACCCTGCCCGCAGTGATCCACCACGAGGTCCACGCGCTTCAGCACGCTGCCCAATGCCAGGTGAAAACTGTTGAGCGTGGCCTGCGCCGCCAACCGGGCCTGGACCCTGCCAATGTGCACGGCCGCGGCCTCCTCCTGGTGCAGGCGATAGTGATTCAGCGTGGCGCCAGCTTCGACCAGGAGCTCGGTAACGCCATTGGTAAAACTCTGCTGCTCGCTGCGCGCGCCCACAAAATGCTCTATCACACTCGCTGTGCCGGCCGCACCGCAAAGCACCAACAGGCGCTGGTTTATGCTGAAGGCCTCAGCCTGGTTACCGCTGACCCAGACGATGTGCACGGGCTGTTCGAGCCGGACCCCCGCCTCGATCTCCAGGAATACGCCCTCTTCCAGGGCCGCATCGTTGAGAGCGGTAAACAGCGGCTGCTCCCGACCCACAGCGTCACCCAGGTAACTGCGTATGCGCGCGGCCTGGTCTGCATCGGCGGCGGCGAAACGAACCAGGGTCACACCCTGCGGCAGCGTTTGGTCCGAGTATTCTGGGGCGTAACGCCCGTTGACGAAGACCAGGCGAAAGCCACCGAAGCGGGGCAGCTCGATACCCGCATCCGCGAGCACCATCGCACCATGGCGGGCCGGGGCGTAACTGGGCTGCAGCGATTGCAGGCCGGTGTATTTCCACTGCTCGGTCTTGCGGGTAGGCAGGGAACTGGCCTCCCAGCGCTGGCGGCCGGCACGCAGGTAATCCTGCAACCAGGGCGGGGCGCTGGCAGCGGCGCGGTCGAGGGAAACCTGCATGAAGTCCGGCATCAGGCAACCGCGTCCTCGAGCCACGCGTAGCCGCGCGCCTCCAGTTCCAGCGCCAGTGACTTGTCCCCGGAGCGGACGATGCGCCCGCCTGCGAGTACATGCACATGGTCGGGCTCGATGAAATCGAGCAGCCGCTGGTAGTGGGTCACCAGCACGAAGGCGCGCTCCGGGCTGCGCATGGAATTGACGCCCCGGGCGACCACCTGCAGGGCATCGATATCCAGGCCGCTGTCGGTCTCGTCGAGTATTCCCAGGCGCGGCTGCAGCAGCAACATCTGCAACAGCTCGTTGCGCTTTTTCTCGCCCCCTGAAAAACCCTCGTTCACCCCGCGCTTGAGGAAGGCCGGATCGAGGTCCACCACCTTGCAGGTTTCCCGGGCGCTCTTCATGAAAGTCACGGCATCGATGGGTTTTTCCCCGCGCTGTTCCCGCCCGGCGTCCACCGCCGCCTTCAGGAACTCCATGTTGCTGACACCGGGAATCTCCACCGGGTACTGGAAGGCCAGGAACAGTCCCAGCCGGGCCCTTTCCTCGGTCTCCAGCGCCAGCAGGTCCTGCCCCAGGAAGCTCACGCTGCCGGCGGTGACCGTGTACCCGGGACGGCCCGCCAGTACGTGCCCCAGGGTGCTTTTACCCGAGCCATTGGGCCCCATGATGGCGTGCACCTCCCCCGGCTTCACGCTGAGGCTGAGGCCCTTGAGAATGTCCGTGCCATCAACGCTGGCGTGCAGGTTTTCTATCTTGAGCATTACGCTGTTTCTCCGTTCC
>JAOUDU010000323.1 GCA_029859085.1 Gammaproteobacteria bacterium
GTGCAATAAATTGCATCCCTCATACCCACTCCATGTACAGCCCCTCCCGCACGGTGGTAACGTCCCGGGACGGGACAGCGACGCAAACCGGACGCGATGATGGACAGCAGCACACTGCAGCAGTTGATGCGACCAGGGGCTTTCAGCCATCCCTGCGGCGGGGCCATATTGCGTGAAACCCACATATCCTGGGTGATCCTCTGCGGCGAGTTTGCCTACAAGATCAAGAAGCCCGTCAACTTCGGCTTTCTCGATTTCTCCACCCTGGAACTGCGCCGACACTTCTGCGAACAGGAACTGGCATTGAACCGGCGCTTCGCCCCCGAGCTGTACCTGGCCGTGGTCGACGTGACGGACGATGAGTCGGGGCCGCGTTTCGAAGGCCAGGGGCCGGTCATCGACCACGCGGTGAAAATGCGCCGCTTCGACGAAACCCTGCTGCTGGACAACGTGGCATCCCGGGGCGAACTGGACCGCTCGCTGGTGCGGCAGCTGGCGCGGGAAATCGCGCGCCAGCAGGCCGGGGCAAAGGTCTGCCAGCCTGAACCCGGCAGCGACGAACCCGGTTCACCCGCCGTCCTGCTCGCCGCAATCGGGCAGAACTTCCGCCAGGTGCGGGATTACAATCTCGCTCCGGGCCAGCTGGAGCAACTGCAGGCAATAGAGCAGTGGAGCCTGCGGCGTTACACCGAACTGTCGCCGCTGCTGCAGCGCAGGGCGGCCGACGGGATGGTCATCGACGGCCATGGCGACGCGCACCTGGGCAATATCGCGCTGATCGATGGCGCGGTGCGTTTATTCGATTGCATCGAGTTCAACCCGTCCCTGCGGATCATGGACAGCATCGGCGAGATCGCCTTCCTGGCCATGGACCTGCAGGCCAGGGGCCACTGCGGCGAGGCGCACTGCCTGCTGGCGGATTACCTGGAGTACCGCGGTGACTACGCCGGCCTGGCGCTGCTCAATCTCTACCGCTGCTATTTCGCAATGGTGCGGGCGAAGGTCGCATTATTGCGCGAACCGTCACAACACCCGGCAATAAGGGACACCCCGGCGTACACTGATTTCTCCCGCTACCTGGCGCTGGCCGGGAGCTACTGCCGGCAGCCGGCGACGTTCCTGGCGATTACCCACGGCGTTTCGGGCAGCGGCAAATCGACGGTCGCCGACAAGCTGGTAGCCGCAGGGGGCGCGGTGCGTATCCGTTCCGATGTCGAGCGCAAGCGCCTGTTCGGCCTCGCGCCGGAGCAGCGCAGCAACCCCGCGGATGAAAAACGCTTGTACGGCGGCGCGATGAGCCGGCGGACCTTCGACCGCCTGGAACAACTGGCACAGCTGGCGCTGGCAGCGGGCTTTGCGGTGATCGTGGATGCCACCTTCCTGCACCGCAGCAGCCGCGACCGTTTCCACCTGCTGGCGGCGCGCCTGGGACTGCCGTTCGCCATCATCGACTGCAGCGCACCGCCAGAGCAACTGCGGCAGCGCCTGACAACCCGCGAACGGGACCAACGGGACGCCTCTGAGGCCGGGGTAAGGGTGATGGAAAACCAGCTCAAAGTTGACCAGGCCCCAGCCGGTGCAGAGCTGTTATACACGGTGTTGGCTGATTCCGCTGAGGATCAGGATACTCTATGGCGGCGCCTTCAACAGAACACCCCCCCGTCATCCGCCACCGCATAGAACAGGCAGTCGGACTCGGCGATGGCCGCGTTGTTGGTGATCATGAACAGCTTGAGGGCCTGGGCCGGGTATAGCTCGCCGTTCTCGATCCGCACCAGGCGGGTGACCGCGCAGCGGCCGTTGGCGTCCTGGGCGGAGAACAGGCTGCGCTCGGGTCCGCCGGCCCACCCCAGCAGCGTATCGACTCCCACGCTGCCAAAGTTGTGGTGCTCTATGTCCGCTTTCAGGGTGATATCGTAACTGGTGCTGGGCTGCTCCGCGTAGGTGAGCGTCACATTGTCGTTCAGCTCCAGGCGGATCGGGTCCCGCAGCAGTTCCAGGCCCCAGTCCGTGTCCGGTGGGTCCAGCACGGTAGCGGCCAGGAAGTAGCGGCACAGGCCCTCGTAGGCGAGTTCGTGGGCCTGCTCGTCCAGCCGCCCACCCACTTCCACTGTCACCGTCGGGAAACTGGCTTCGCTGAGTTCCATCAGCGCCCCCAGGCCCAGGTTGGATACGATCAGGCGCTGGGTAAAAAACGACACCAGCGCGTCGTGCTGCCGGTCCATGTGGGTACACACCCCGAAGGAGGGACCGGAACCCGACGTGTTGTGCATATCCACCACAGCCTCGGGATGGTGAAACCGCAATATCTCCAGGATTTCCTCCGCCAGTGCGCCCTGGGCATCATCGAAGGGCGGCCGGAAACAGCGGTTGAGATCCCGCGCCCTGGGCAGCATGCGATGGCTGAACAGCGGCGGTTCCAGTGCCGCCACCACCGAGGCCACAACACAGACCACGTTTACCGCCGGGCGCTGGCCCGATTTCAGCCAGCGCTGCAGGGCCATCGCCCCGGACGGTTCGTTGCCGTGCAGCAGGGTGACCAGGGCCCTGGTGCGGCCGCTGTCTTCCCCGGTGATGAAGATACAGGCGGGTCCGTCCAGCCAGCGCAGGAACTCCTCCACATTATTGCCACAGCTGTCGGGCCCGGGGTCGCGGATAAACTTGAACCGCCTCACAGTGGCCACTCCGCCACGGGCAGGTTTGCCTCGCTGTGTTGCATATAGATCTCCAGTAATTTGTGCAGTGCATCGGACCGGGTCATTTTGCCCTGCAGTCGCGCCAGCATCCGCAACTGCCAGATCGCGCCGGTCTGCCGCCGCTGCAGGCGCCGCTCGATCACGCCGAGGTAGTGCCCGGACTCGGCCGCCGTCACGCCGATGGCAGCGAGCCCCTCCGCTGCCACCGGCAGCAGGCTGGAGATGATATCGGTCATCGCCAGCTCCCGGTAACCGGACTGGCTCACCCCGGGCCACAACAGTTTCGCAGCGAGCCCGTGTTGGGCGGCGCGATAGAAATTGTACTCCGCCCGGGCGAACGGCAGTGCCGGTAACAGTTCGTTGATGCGCGGGCGCAGGCCCTCCGCCAGCCCCACCAGCAACGCGGCGTTGGCCACCATATCCACAGCGGTGGGGCCCGCGGGCAGGGCGCGCATTTCGACGCGCAGGTGGCCGCCGCCGAGGTTATCGTAGACCGGCCTGTTCCAGAGCCACACGGTGCCCTGGTGCAGGCGCAGCTCCGCGAGGGTGGGCGCAATACCCCTGGCCAGTTCTTCCCCGGGAGAACTGCCGGAGCAGACCGGCAACAGAGAGGGGTATATCCGCACCACTTCGCGGAACAGTTCAATCGCCCCGCGCCGCGCCCAGCCCTGGCCGAAGTTAACCCGGGCGGGCTCATTCCAGCTGTAGCGGTCCGGGTGCCGGGTATCGATGGACTGCTTGAACAGCGGCACCCGGGTCTCATGCCACAGGCGGTGACCAAACAGTGTCGGCGAGTTGGCACCCAGGGCGAGCACCAGCGGCGTCGCCAGCTGGATCGCGTTGAAGGTATCGGCGTAATCCGCCGGACGCACCCGGTAGTGCACCTGGAAGGAGGTGTTGGCCCCCTCGAGAGTGATGTCCGCCAGCTCCAGCTTGAGCGGGTCATCGCCGTTGATATCGATGCGGAACCCATCCCCGCGCCGCCTGATCAACTGCTCGACCAGGGCATGGTAGCGTTGGCGCGGGGTAATACAGTGGGGGCCGAAGTCGGCCTGGCGCAGGGTGGGAAGGATACCGATTGGCACTATCCGCCCACCGTGGCGCCCCGCCACGGCCCTGAGCCGGTCCAGCCTGGCCAGTATTTCGCGCTCGGTGGAGGCAAACGCCCGCTGGGTGAAGCAATAGGGCGACAGGTTGAATTCCAGGTTGTAGCGGTTCAGCTCGAGGGTCAGGTGGGGATCCTGCGCATCCAGCAGGATATCCTCGTTGGCATACAGCGGCTTGCCCGCCGGGTCGACCACATACAGTTCCAGTTCCGAGCCCAGGGAACCCGGGCCGTCTCCAAAGCCGGGCCGCGACAACAGCTGTTGCAGGCAATCGAGATTTTCTTCCAGCCGGGCGGCGAAGGCCCGGTAATCCTCCGCGTCAAAACTGGTCCTGTCGATGTCTATGCCCATGGCCGCCTATTGTGGGGATGAGTGCTGCCCGTGTTATTGATTTGGATCGTATCACGTACAGAAACCCGGCTGAGGACAGGCGGGGCATAGCGGGTTCAGGCACTGGAAACCTTGAGCGGCGCGCGGGCCCTTTTTCCCGCTACTGGTCTATGGCCCAGGACAGGTTGACCGTCACCTCGTAACTGCTCTCCCCGGCCGCCACCGGCACTGCCTCGGCGGCATCGGCCATCATCATTTTCGAGCGCATCATGGGCGCGGGGGCCGGGCTGTAGGACTGCTCCGAAATTTCCAGCACCTTCCCG
>JAOUDU010000324.1 GCA_029859085.1 Gammaproteobacteria bacterium
GCCCTCCAGGTCCGCCTCCAGCAGCCAGCGCCGAAAGCCCGGCACCGGCGACAGGGTGACAAAGGTTTTCAGCGCCGGCATTTCCTTCCTCAATTCCTCGACCACGTTCTTGATCAGGAAGTTGCCAAAAGAAATACCGGCAAGGCCCGGGTGGCAATTGCTGATGGAGTAGAACACTACCGTGTTGATTTTGCCCGGGGGTGGCGCGCGCCGCAGTTGCAGCAGCGGGGCCAGGTCAGTCGGCAGGGCGTCGGTCAGGGCTATCTCGACGAATACCAGCGGGTCGTTGGCAAGCGCCGGGTGGAAGAACGCGAAACAGCGGCGGTCTTCACGCAGGCGGCTGCGCAGGTCGTCCCAGCCGTTGATCTCATGCACCGCCTCGTAATCGATAATCTTTTCCAGCACCATCGCCGGCGACGACCAGTCGATGCGCCGCAACTCCAGGAAGCCCTTGTTAAACCAGGACACGAACAGGTGGCGCAGGTCCGAGTCGATCGCCCGCAACGAGGGATTGGCCCCCAGCAACGGCAACAGGTGCCCGCGCAACGCAACCAGGGTCCGGGTGCCCTCCGGCGCCATATTGATCCGCCGGAACAGTTTCTGGCGGGGGGCCTCCACCGCCCTGGTCAGCTGCCACAGGCTCTCCAGGTCCGGCTCGGCGCGGTAATTCTCCGCGGCCGCGGTGATCGCAGCCGGGTTGACGTCGAATTCGGCCACCAGGCCGGCAAAAAAGTCCACCCTCGAGGCCGCCGGCAACGCCCGGTAACCGGAGATAATCTCGCCGGCCAGGGCCAGGCCCGAAGCCTCCCCGCGATGGTGAATCAACTCCCGGCACAGTGCCATCAATGCCGCCGCGGAATTGGCGGCAGCCGGCACCCCGCGGCGGCTCCGGGCGAGGATCTCACGGCCGGCATCCATGACTGAGCTCAGGGTCCGGGCCAGTGTGGTCTTGGCCCCTGCAAGGGGTTTGGTCAAATCAACCGTTGAAGGCAGTGAGTCTTGCATTACTGTTTCCCGGGTATCAGGGTTTGTTTACTGCGGCAGGCGACCCTGCGGCAGGCGATCCTGCGGCAGGCGATCCTGCGGCAGGCGATCCTGCGGCAGGCGACCCTGCGGCAGGCGATCCCGCGGCCCGCAGCAGGCGTTGGCGCCGGTACTGTCACTTGCGGCCCCGGGCGCTGGCATAGGCCTCGCGCGCCGCGCTGCACTCAGGGTCCAGCAGGCCACCGACCAGGCTGTCGGCGTCGGACCAGGCCCGGGCGGTGCCCACCATCTGGGCGGTAACGGCGTTGACATGGTGCTTGGTGGCGAACACCGGCAGCGCCGGTTTGGCCGCCACCTGCGCGGCCAGGGCCTGCACCGCGGCATCGAGTTCGGTGTCCGCCACCACCCGGTTGAGAAACCCCGCCGCCTGCGCCTCCTGCGGGCTGAATTCGCGGCAGGTGATCACCAGTTCCTTGGTCAGCGCCGGGCCGATCTCCCGCACCAGGCGGGGTATGCCGCCCCATGCCAGCGGGATCCCCAGGTCGATCTCGGGAATCGAGAAGCGGGCTGTATCGGCCGCGACACGCAGGTCACAGGCCGCGGCCAGCACCAGGCCGCCGCCGACGCACCAGCCCTGGATACGCGCAATGGTCAGCGCCCGCATCCCCTCGATGGCCTCGGCCATCAGGCGCCCCAGGTCCGCCGCCTGCCTGGCGCCGGCCTTCCCTGCGACCGGGAAGCCATCGAGGTCGGCACCGGCGGAAAAAGCCCGGCCGCGGCCCCCGACAACCACCACACGCACATCTTCCTGGGTGTCAAACCAGCGCGCCGCGCTGGCGAGTTCGCGCAGGACCTCGCCGGACAGGGCATTGAGCCGTTGCGGGCGATTGAGCCACAGTGCGCCGATTGGACCATCGGCAGCGACTTCGAGTGTCGTAAACATGTTATCCCTCAGGTTTGGGCCGGCGCACAGTGTACTTAATTCCGCGCCCCGCTGGCGAATCGAGTTGCAGCTGTGGCCCTTTGCCTGTAAAAAAAATATGCGGCTGTGCCAAAATGGCCATGTTAGAGTTTGGATGCAGCGGACTCGTCCAGCGCCGCTGCGGGGGTAGTCAACAATGAAAAAATGGCAATCCGGTCTGCTGTTACTGCTCGGGCTGGTCGTCGCATTCTGCCTGTACGTGTTCATTCAACTGCGCACTATCGAGGTGGAACAGCTCAGCGACGACCTGTTCGTGCTGCGTGGGCTGGGGGGCAATACCGCCGTGCTGCGCACCGACGCCGGGGCGGTAGTGGTGGATACGATGATGCTGCCGATGCAGGGGGAGCGCATCCGCGAGCTGGCCGGGGAGTTGACCGGCAAGGAACCCGCGCTGCTGATCAATACCCACTACCATATCGACCACACCCACGGTAACCCGGCGTTCGAACCGGGCACGCGGGTCCTGTCCACCGAGCGCACCCTCTCCCACCTCAAGGCCCTGGACGCCGAATTCTGGCAGGGCGACGCGGCCAGGCTGCTGCCGACGGAGACCTTTACCGACCGCATGACCCTGAACGTGGGCGGCAAGACGCTGGAATTGATTCATCCCGGGGCCGGCCACACGGACGGCGACCTGGTGGTATTGTTCAAGGACGAGGGAGTGCTCCACACCGGCGACCTGATGTTCAACCACTACTACCCGAACATCGACCTGGAAGCCGGCGGCAGCGTGCAGCAATGGGTGGGGACACTGGAGAACCTGCTTCGGCTCGACTTCACCCGGGTCATTCCCGGGCATGGGGAAACCAGCGACCGGGCGGGCCTGCGCCAGTTCCTGGCGGTGATTGCCCAGCTGGCCGGGATCGGTCGCACCGCGGCTGAAAAAGGCTGGACCCTGGAGCGAACCCTGGAGACAGACCAGCTGACCGCGGATGCCGGTTACCGCAGGGTCAGGATGATTTTCCCGCTGCCGATGAACCGGGAGTTCGTCATCACCCGGGCCTGGGAAGAGACCACCGGCAATTTCAAGCGGCTGGATTAGCGAGCCGCTCCGCCGCCCTTGTGAGGCCGGCCAGCAAAAGGGAAGGAATATGCAAAAACTCACTGAAATGGATGCGAGCTTCCTGCAGCAGGAAACCGTCCGCACACCGATGCATATCAGCCCCGTCCTGGTTTACGACCAGTCTGGGCGCAAGGACCACCCGGTCCGCTTCAAGGAGATACTCACCACCTTCGAGCGCAACCTGCATAAATCCGGTATTTTCCGCCGCAAACTGGCCGGTGGCGCCTTCGGGCTGGACACCCCCTACTGGGTGGAAGACCCGGACTTCGACCTGGAGTTCCACGTGCGCCATATCGCCCTGCCCCAACCCGGCGACTGGCGCCAGTTCTGCATCCAGCTGGCGCGGCTGCAAGCCCGCGGCCTGGATATGCGGCGCCCCCTGTGGGAGGCCTACGTGATCGAGGGGCTCAACAAGGTCCAGGGACTTCCGCAGCACAGTTTCGCGATTCTGCTGAAGGTGCATCACGCGGCGATCGACGGTATTTCAGGGGCGGAAATCGTCACCGCGATTCACAGCCTGACGGATGAGATCCTGCCGCCGCCGGTGGCCGACACCTGGGAGGGCGAGAGCGGCCCTACCGACTGGCAGGTGTGGTCACAGGCCTACCTGAACAACCTGAAGCGCCCGGCCACGTTTATCGACAAGGTCCAGCACCTGGTGCCCGCCGTTATCCGCGCCAATCGAAAGAGCACGGACAAGGGTGCGGCGCAGCGCCCACCGATGGTCCGCTGCCGTTTCAACGGGCCTGTCAGCAGCACCCGGGTGACCGACGCGCTGATCATGGATATGCAGGATATAAAGGCCATCCGTGGCGCGGTGGAGGGTACGACGGTCAACGACGTCATCGTCTCCATCGTCGGGGGCGGGATGCGCAA
This sequence comes from Gammaproteobacteria bacterium, assembly GCA_029859085.1. Classification (GTDB taxonomy): domain Bacteria; phylum Pseudomonadota; class Gammaproteobacteria; order Pseudomonadales; family Halieaceae; genus JARRPM01. The sequence continues at coordinate 3,906 of JAOUDU010000324.1, forward strand.
GTACCTGCAGAGCAAGGATGAACTGCCGGAAACCACGCTCTGCTGCGGCGCCCCGATCAATACGCGCAGCGAGCGAAACAGTAGTTCAGCCGGCAACCAGGTCAGCAATATGACCATCAGCCTGGCCACCGACGTGGAGGACCCGCTGGAGCGGCTGCGCGCGGTCAACCACAGCGCCCTGCAGTCCAAGGCCTACGCCGAGGCACTGGGTACCAGCGTCCTGATGGACGTGAGCGAGATGCTGACACCGCAGGTGCTGGGCTGGGGTATGCGCACCGCCAGCCTCGCCACCGCCAGCTCGAATATACCCTTCCCGATCCACACCATAGTCTCCAATGTCCCCGGCCCCCAGGTGCCGCTCTACCTGGCCGGCGCCAGGTTGCACACGGTCATGGGCATGGGCCCGCTGCTGCACGGATCGGGCCTGTTTCACGCGGTATTCAGCGCCGCGGGGCGTATTACCATCAACTTCCTGTCCTGCCGCGAGATGCTGCCGGACCCGGCGTTCTACCAGCAGTGCCTGCGGGAGGCGTTTCAGGAG
>JAOUDU010000325.1 GCA_029859085.1 Gammaproteobacteria bacterium
TTCCATCCCGGCGCGAGCGAGCAGGTGCCTTACATCGCTCTATCCGACATGCCGGACGGCTGGGAAGCAGCAGGAACCACCTAAAATCAACATACAAAGATATGACCCAAGGACATATAACCATGCGGAAAAACTCTACCTGTAGAGTTGTCAGGCCAAACTTCGGTGGTATCATTGTCCACCTCAAACCCCGCGGACGGACCCGTCCGATTATCAACCGGAGAACACCATGAGCGACAAGATCGTACACGTCAGCGATGCCACATTTGACGCAGAAGTACTCAATTCCGACATCCCGGTACTGGTGGATTTCTGGGCTGAGTGGTGTGGTCCCTGCAAGATGATAGCCCCCGTGCTCGATGAAATTGCCTCCGAGTACAGCGGCAAGCTTAAAGTGTGCAAGGTCGACGTGGACGCCAACCCGGATATCCCGCCCAAATTCGGCATTCGCGGTATTCCGACGCTGATCATGTTCAAGGGCGGCAACGCCGAGGCAACCAAGGTCGGCGCGCTGTCCAAGACCCAGCTCACCGCCTTCATCCAGGAAGTCGTCTAGGACGGCCGCGAGCCCGGGACACTGCTGTCTCGGGCTTGTGATATCGACAACATCACCGGGCGCGAGGGCAGGTTAAAAAAGCGGTAGACGATACCGGCGAGGCGTGCTACCTTCTCATCCGGTCCACATCCTCGTGCACCAATAATAACTCGCCGTCCAATAGTAAATTTTTTTTGAAGTACTGCTCGCTGGCTCTGTCAGCATGTCTCTACCTGTACACGACTATTCCAACCCCCCCCAAAACAACACAGCTACTTCCCCTATGAATCTTACCGACCTCAAAACCAAATCCACCCAGGACCTCATCGATATTGCCAAAGAGATGGGCCTGGAAAACATGGCGCGCTCGCGCAAACAGGACATCATATTTGCGATCCTGAAACGCCACGCCAAGAGCGGGGAGGACATTTCCGGCGACGGCGTACTGGAGATACTGCAGGACGGCTTCGGTTTCCTGCGCTCCGCCGACAGCTCCTACCTGGCAGGCCCCGACGATATTTATGTCTCACCCAGCCAGATCCGCCGCTTCAACCTGCGCACCGGCGATTCCATTTCCGGCAAGATCCGCCCGCCGAAGGACAGTGAGCGCTATTTCGCCCTGCTCAAGGTCAGCGAGATCAATTTCACCAAGCCGGAAAACTCCAAGCACAAGATCCTGTTTGAAAACCTGACCCCCCTGTTCCCCGACGAGCGCCTGACCCTCGAAACCGGCAACGGCAGCACGGAGGACCTGACCGGCAGGATCATCGACCTCGTCGCGCCGATCGGCAAGGGTGTGCGCGGCCTGCTGGTGGCCCCGCCCAAGGCCGGCAAGACCATAATGATGCAGAATATTGCGCAGGCGATTATCACCAATAATCCGGAGTGCTACATCATCGTATTGCTGATCGATGAGCGCCCGGAGGAAGTGACCGAAATGCAGCGCTCCGTGGGCAAGCGCGGCGCCGAGGTGGTAGCCTCGACCTTCGATGAGCCGCCCTCACGCCATGTGCAGGTCGCCGATATGGTGATCGAGAAAGCCAAGCGCCTGGTAGAGCACAAAAGGGACGTGATCATCCTGCTGGACTCCATCACCCGCCTGGCGCGCGCTTACAACACCGTCATCCCGAGCTCCGGCAAGGTGCTGACCGGTGGGGTCGACGCCCACGCGCTGGAGCGACCCAAGCGTTTCTTCGGCGCCGCCCGCAACATCGAGGAGGGCGGGAGCCTGTCTATCATCGCCACTGCCCTGGTCGATACCGGGTCCAAGATGGATGAAGTGATCTACGAGGAGTTCAAGGGCACCGGCAACATGGAATTGCACCTCGACCGCAAGGTTGCGGAGAAACGTGTCTACCCCGCCATCAACATCCGCCGCTCGGGTACCCGCCGGGAGGAACTGCTCACCGCCGAGGACGAACTGCAGCGTATGTGGATCCTGCGCAAGCTGCTGCACGGCATGGAAGACCTCGCCGCCATCGAGTTTTTGTCCGACAAGCTCAAGGACACCAAGACCAACGACGAGTTCTTCATGTCCATGAAGCGCAAGTAAGGCGCTTTTCGGCCAGCGGGCAGCTGTGATTGCGCCTGCCCGGTTCAACGTGTACTGTCCCTTCCGATACCCATACCGGCACACCTGGTGCCAGCAGCGGAAGGGTCGCCATTCGTGAAATACACAGATCTCCGGGATTTCATTGCCGAGCTGGAACAGCGCGGCGAGCTGGTTCGGATCGCGACCGAAGTGGACCCTGTACTGGAGATGACCGAAATCGCCGACCGCACCCTCAGGCGCGGTGGTCCCGCCCTTCTGTTCGAGAATCCCAGGGGTTATAACACCCCGGTGCTGGTCAACCTGTTCGGCACCGAGCGCCGCGTCGCGCTGGGCATGGGCCGGGAAGATGTCTCGGCGCTGCGGGAAATCGGCGAACTGCTGGCCTACCTGCGCCAGCCGGATCCGCCCAGGGGCATGCGCGACGCCTGGAACAAGGCCCCGGTGCTGAAGCAGGTGCTGAACATGGCGCCAAAGATTATTCGCAACCCGCCCTGCCAGTACCACGCGCAGCAGGGCGACGAGGTCGATCTGTACCAGCTGCCGATACAGACCTGCTGGCCGGGGGACGCCGCGCCTCTGGTGACCTGGCCCCTGGTCGTCACCCGCGGCCCCAACAAGGAGCGCCTCAACCTCGGCATTTATCGCATGCAGCTGATCGGGCGCAACAAGCTCATCATGCGCTGGCTGTCCCATCGCGGCGGCGCCCTGGATTTTCGCGACTGGCAATTGCAGTACCCGGGCCAGCGCTATCCGGTCGCCATCGCCCTCGGCGCAGATCCCGCCACCACCCTGGCGGCGGTTACACCGATCCCGGACAGTATTTCCGAGTACGCCTTCGCGGGTCTGCTGCGCGGCAGCAAAACCGAACTGGCCGAATGTTTCACCCCGCTGTGTCGCGAGCATGGCCTGACGGTACCCGCCACTGCGGAGTACATTCTCGAGGGCTACCTCGAACCGGGTGAACTGGCCGACGAGGGCCCTTTCGGCGACCACACCGGCTACTACAACGAGGTCGAGCGCTTCCCGGTATTCACTGTCGAGGCAATAACCCACCGCGAGTCACCCATTTACCACAGCACCTATACCGGGCGACCACCGGATGAGCCGGCGGTACTCGGGGTGGCTCTCAACGAGGTATTCGTGCCGCTGTTGCAGAAGCAGTTCCCCGAGATCGTCGATTTCTACCTGCCCCCCGAGGGCTGTTCCTACCGGATGGCGGTGGTGACAATGCGCAAGGAATATCCCGGCCATGCAAAGAGAGTCATGCTCGGCGTGTGGTCCTTCCTGCGCCAGTTCATGTACACCAAGTTCATCATCGTCACCGATGCGGACGTCAATGCAAGGGACTGGAAGGACGTGATCTGGGCGATGACCACCCGCATGGATCCGAGGCGGGACAGCGTATTCATCGACAACACACCCATCGATTACCTGGATTTTGCCTCCCCGGTGGCGGGCCTGGGCTCCAAGGTCGGATTCGACGCCACCAGCAAATGGCCCGGGGAGACCCAGCGTGAGTGGGGGCAGCCCATTGCGATGGACCCGGCGGTGAAACAGCGCATAGACGAGCTGTGGGATCAACTGGGCATCGAATTGTAACGCCCCCGGTGTGACGGCGACCGCGCCCGGCCACTGAACCTCAGGTGCGGGTCAGCAGGCGCGGGTCGCCGACGATTTTATCCGGCCTGGGCAATTTGGGCAGGTGGTTTTCCCGCAGCAGCAGGCCCTCGCGGAAATAGGCCGCGGCAATGCTGGCCTCACCCAGGGCGCTCAGCAGCCTGCCCAGCTCCGCGCAGATCTCGGGGCTGCGCTGCAGGCGGTAGCTCTTCTCGAAATAATCCCTCGACTTGCCCCAGAGTTTATCCCGGGCGGCGAGCCGTCCCAGGCAGAGTAAAAGCTGGGGATCTTCGGGATGGGCGGCGAGCCAACTTTCCGCCCGGGACAACTGGCGCCGCACATTATCCGTTTGCAGGTAGCCGTAGGTGCGGACCAGTTCCGGGTCCCAGCCGTGCTTGAGCGCGTGCAGAATAGTCTTTTCCGCCAGGGCATGCCCGCCCATCTCCACCAGCAGAGCCGCGTAGCGACGGATCATCGCCGGATTTTCCCGCACCGCCGCCGGCATCGCGTGCCAGGCGTCGCACAGTGAATCCAGGGTGGCGCCGCGGGCGCCATCCCCGGCCTGCTGCAGTGCCTGGCCGTAGGCCTCAGTCTCCAGGCGCGCCACCTCTTCGGCGTTAAGCACCCGGTATTTTTTCAACAGCGGCAGGAGTTGGGCGAGGCCGGCGGCATCTCCGAGCCCGGCATAGGCCCGCTGCAGCAGCGCCAGGGCCTGGGGGTACCGGCCGGGGCTGCGCC
>JAOUDU010000326.1 GCA_029859085.1 Gammaproteobacteria bacterium
CGCCGTTGCGGATATTGGTGATCAGCTTGTTGTAGAAATACTGCAGCTTTTCCGCGGCCCAGGCGCACTCCAGCCCGCGGGCGGCGGTGCGGCCCAGGGTGGAGAACAGCGCCGACACCGGCAGGTCCAGGTCCGTAAGGACTTTCTCCACAGGCTCCTTGAACTCGGGGTTGTTGCTGGCATAACCGATGATGTAGCGCGCCAGCGGACCCACTTCCATCGCGTTGCCGTTCCAGCGCGGGCTCTTGATCCAGGAGTACTTCGCGCTCTCGTCGATGGACTGGATATTGGTTTTGGTGCCCTTGGTGTTGGGCCCCAGCTTGAAGTTGGGCTCGGTCACCCCATCCCAGGGGTGCAGGCCCGCGTTTTCGTCGGGGTAGCTGTACCAGGAGTGGCTGACGAATTCCTGTATTTCCTCGCTGTTGCGCAGGTCGACGTCGTGGACCTCGTTGAGGTTGCCGTTGATGATGGCCCCCCGCGGCAGCAGCAGGCTGCCGGCGCTGTAATCGTTGGCGTATTCGGGAATGTCACCGTAGGACAGCACGTTGGTGCTGGACAGGCCGCCACCGTAGGTCCAGTCCTTGTAAAAGGAGGCGATCGCCATCAGGTCGGGCAGGTATACCTGCTCCACGAACTGCCGGCTCTCGTCGATAATACGCTTCACCAGGTTGAGTCGCTCGATATTGATGGCGCCCACGGCGCCGGTATCGGAGACATTGATCGGGCAGGGCACGCCGCCCACCAGCCAGTTCGGGTGTGGGTTCTTGCCGCCGAACACGGTGTGGATCTTGACGATCTCCTTCTGGAAATCCAGCGCCTCGAGGTAGTGCGCCACTGCCATCAGGTTGGCCTCCGGCGGCAGCTTGTAGGCGGGGTGGCCCCAGTAGCCGTTGCGGAACAGGCCGAGCTGGCCCGACTCCACGAATTTCTTCAGCCGGGTCTGGAGGTCGCGGAAATAGCCCGGTGACGACTTGGGCCAGGCGGAAATCGACTGGGCGAGTTCGCTGGTGGCTTTCGGGTCCGCCGACAGGGAGGACACCACGTCCACCCAGTCCAGCGCGTGCAGGTGATAGAAGTGCACCAGGTGGTCCTGCACATACAGTGCCAGCTGCATGATATTGCGGATGATGTTCGCGTTGTCCGGGATCTGGATGCCCAGCGCGTCCTCTACCGTGCGCACCGAGGTCAGGGCGTGGGTGCCGGTGCACACGCCGCAGATGCGCTGGGTGAAAGCCCAGGCGTCGCGGGGATCGCGCCCCTTCAGGATGACCTCGAGGCCGCGCCACATGGTGCCGGTGGACACCGCGTTGCGGATGACGTTGCTCTCGTCGATGTTGACTTCAATCCTGAGGTGGCCCTCGATCCGGGTGACCGGGTCCACCACGATGCGCTGGCCGGAGTCGTCCAGGGAAAAGCCATTGGGAGTCTCTGTAATCATTGCTCAATCCCTCTATTCGGCCTTGGCGGCGGTGCGATCTTTGTCGGACAGGGAGCGCGCCCGTTGCAGCGCCGAGGCGGCCGTGTGGGCTGCGACCGCCGCCCCGGTAATGGCAACCGCGCCGAGGCCGAGCTTGTCGACATTGCTCTCTACTCCCAGGGGCGTGTTCACATTGGCCAGGCGCTCGTAGAAAGGCCCGTTGTCCCAGAAGTTCTCCTCGGAGCAGCCGATGCAGCCATGGCCGGACTGGATCGGGAAAGACACCCCGTCGTTCCAGCGCACGGTGGAGCAGGCGTTGTAGGTGGTCGGCCCGCGGCAGCCCATCTTGTAAAGGCAGTAGCCCTTGCGGGAGCCCTCGTCGTCCCAGGCCTCGGCGAACTGGCCGGCGTCGAAGTGCGGGCGGCGGTAGCACTTGTCGTGAATGCGCTGGCCATAGAACATCTTTGGCCGTCCCAGCCGGTCCAGCGGCGGTATCTCGCCGAAGGTCAGCATATAGGTGACCACGCCGGTCATCACCTCGGCGATCGGGGGGCAGCCGGGGATCTTGATGATCGGCTTGTCGCGGATCACCTTGTGGATGGGTGTGGCCTGGGTGGGGTTGGGCTTGGCGGCCTGGACGCAGCCGTTGGAGGCACAGGAGCCCCAGGCGATAACCGCCTTGGCGCCGGCGGCCATTTCCTGCAACTGCTCGATAAAGGGGCGCCCGCCGACGATACAGAACATACCGTCCTCGTTCAGGGGCGGGTTGCCCTCCACCGCGAGGATGTATTCGCCGTAGTTATCGCGCAGGGTCTCCTGCAGCGCCGCCTCGGCCTGGTGGCCGGCGGCGGCCATCAATACCTCGGAGTAATCCAGCGACAGCATCGACAGCACCATGTCGGATACCAGCGGGTGGCTGGAGCGGATAAAACTCTCTGAGCAGCAGGTGCATTCCAGGCCGTTGAGCCAGATGACCGGGGTACGGCGCTGGGTCTCCATCGCGTGGGCGATACGCGGCGCAAAACCCGGGCCCAGGCCAAGGGATGCGGCGGTTATCGAGCAGAACTTGTTGAAGGATCGCCTGCTGATGCCCTGCTGGCGGAATACGTCGTAGAAGGAATCGTTCGAGGCCATGGCAAATGCTCCCTGTTCAGGTAAGGAAACCAGTCAGCGGAGGCGTCAATCAACGTACAGGACGCTGACCGCATGGCTTGTTCTCATTATTGCGCCGGAGGCAAAAATGCCAACCGACATATATCACCCGGCAGCATCTATACCACTTCGGGAGGGCCTCCGCAGGAAATACAGATGAAACGTTGACGCAGGTCAATATCGGGCCGGCGGCGCCTCCGATATCCTGCAAGCCAAAGCAAGGGGCGATGGTTTCACCCCACCTTGGAAGTGTGACCATGCCGGTGCCAAGCCCCGAAATGATGGTTCTGCTGGCCAGCGCGGCCAGTATCGCTTTCATGCATACCCTGTTGGGACCCGACCACTACCTGCCTTTTGTATCCATCGCAGTCGCCCGCCGCTGGAGCTGGCGCAAGGTCCTGTCGATCACCCTGCTGTGCGGCTGCGGCCATATCCTGGGCTCGGTGTTGCTGGGCATGTTCGGCATCTGGGCCCAGGCCGGGGTGGGCGGTCTGGTTGCCATCGAGGGCTGGCGGGGGGACCTGGCGGCCTGGCTGCTGTTCAGTTTTGGCCTGCTCTACCTGGCCTGGGGTATCCGCCACGCGGGGCGGCACGAAGTGCATCGCCACAGCCATGCGCACCCGCAATGGATCATCTTCATTATCTTCATCCTGGGCCCCTGCGAGCCGCTGATACCCCTGCTGATGTATCCCGCCGCCAAGGCCAGCGTGGCCGGGGTGCTGCTCGTGACGGGTGTGTTTGGCGCGGTCACGCTGGTGACCATGCTGGCGGCGGTGGCGGTGAGCTTCTACGGGGTGCGGCGCCTCCACTTCCCGGGTATCTCCCGCTACTCCCACGCGATGGCGGGCGCCACCATCAGCCTGTGCGGGGCGTCTATCCTGTTTATGGGGTTGTAGTCGCCCCGTATCGCAACGCCAGCTTGCTGGCCGTGGGTCGTTTGCCGTGCCGTCACAGTTTCCCGGCGATGGCCCTCTGCAATATTGCCGCGTACTGTGCCGCAGTGAACGCTATCGGGTTGCCCTTGGCGGCGGAGTCCTCGGTAGCCATCCGGGCAATTCTGGAGACATCCCCGGCCCTGATCCCGGTCTCGGCCAGTGTGTGCGGAATGCCAATGCGATTTCTCAAATCCAGGATCCAGGTCATGAAGCCCTCGAAGCCAGGCTCATCCAGGCCAATATATGCGGCGGCCCGCCGTAATGTCGGCTCGATGGCGCTGCGGTTGGCCTGCAGCACGTAGGGCATCAGTATCGCGTTGAGCGTACCGTGATGGGCGTCGTAGAGTGCGCCGAGCGGGTGGGCCAGCGCATGCATCGCGCCCAACCCTTTCTGGAACGCCGTGGCGCCCATGGATGAGGCGGCCAGCATTTGCATCCGGGCGTTGAGGTTACCGCCGTCTGCCACCGCCACCGGCAGCAATTCCTTCACCAGGCGTATCCCTTCCAGCGCTATACCATCGGCCATCGGGTGCCACGCCGGTGCGCACAACGCCTCCAGGTTGTGGGACAGCGCGTCCATCCCGGTGGCAGCCGTCAGGCGAGGGGGCAGGCCGATCGTCAGTTCCGGGTCCAGAATGACCTGGCCCGGCAGCATGCGGGGATGGAAGATAATGCGTTTGACGTGGCAGTCCGTGTCAGTAATCACCGCCGCGCGACCCACTTCCGACCCGGTACCGGCGGTGGTCGGCACGGCAACGACCGGCGCCATGCCGGCGCTATTGATACGCAACCAGTTGTCCCCGACGTCGGCGAAGTCCCACAGGGGCCGATCCTGGCCGGCCATCAGCGCCACGGCCTTGCCGGCATCGAGGGCGGAACCGCCCCCCAGTGCGATCACGCCGTCGTGTTTGCCTGCGGTGAAGGCGACAACGCCGT
>JAOUDU010000327.1 GCA_029859085.1 Gammaproteobacteria bacterium
ACCGCACTGGCCTGCAGGTCGTAGCGCTCCGCCAGTACACCCCTGCTATCGGTGACGTGGACAGTGTTGGCGCCGGGGGTGCCCGGGGCGTCCACCCGGATGATATTGAGCGGGTCACCCTTGGCCGTGAGCCGTGTTGCCAGTGCCTCCAGCGCGGTGATCTGGCCCGGATCGAAATCGCCCTTGAGCAGCACGTGGAACCCGCTGCCGAGGTGGTTGAGCAGCCAGCCGCTGCCGTTGCCGCCGCTCACCGGAGCGTCGGTGCAGGGGGAGCCGGGGCGCATCGCGCCCTCGAATACATCGCGGTCGGGCGTGCTCAGCGGCGTCTGCTCGTAGGTGCAGGGTTTTGACAGGCGGCCGCTGTTGACCAGGGTGCGGGCGAAGGGGTACTGGCGCGACATATCCAGCACCGTGTCGCGAAATACCCGGGTGATATGGTTTTTCGGGGTCATGAAATCCGTGGCGCGGGTGGAGTGCAGGATGTTCTCCCGGGCCCCGTGCTGGCGCTCGGTGTCATAGGTCTGCAGCAGCGCCGCCGGCGCCCGACCCTGCATCACCGCGGCGAGCTTCCAGCCCAGGTTTTCGACGCCCTGCAGCGCACCGTTCGCGCCCCGGGCGCCGAAGGGGGACACCTGGTGGGCAGAATCGCCGATGAAAAATACCCGGTGGTGGATAAAGGAATCCATCTTGCGACAGCGGAAGGTATACACGCTCGCCCACTCCAGTTCCCATTCCATTTCCCTGCCCAGCATGGCTTCCACCCGCGGGCGGATGTTCTCGATTTTCTTTTCCTCCTCGGGGTCCGCATCCCAGCCCAGCTGGAAGTCGATACGCCACACATTGTCCGCCTGCTTGTGCAGCAGGGTGGACTGACCCGGGTGGAAGGGTGCATCGAACCAGAAGCGGCGCTCGGCGGGGAAATCGGCCTTCATGATGATGTCGGCGATCAGGAAGCGGTCCTCGAACACCTGGCCCTTGCTTTCGAGCCCCAGTGATTCGCGGATCGGGCTGTTGGCGCCGTCCGCCACCAGCAGGTAGTCGCAGGTGAGGCGGTAGTCGCCGTCCCGGGTATTTACGGTGATGGTGGCACCGGCGTCATCGGTTTGTACGTGGGTGACCTTGTGCAGCCAGCGCAGCTCGACCTGCGGCATCTGGTTGCAGCGCTTTACCATGTACTCTTCCATATAGTACTGCTGCAGGTTGATGAAGGCGGGAACCTTGTGATCCTGCTCCGGCAGCAGGTTGAACTCGTAAACCTGCTCTTCGCCGAAGTACACCTTGCCCAGGTTCCAGGTGACCCCCTTGTCCAGCATGGGCTGGCCGCAGCCATAGCGGTCACAGATCTCGAGGGTGCGCTTGGCCAGGCAGATGGCGCGGGAGCCGACACTGACCGTGTTGTTGTCATCGAGTACCACCGTATTCACCCCCTGCAGCGCAAGGTCCATGGCCGCCGCCAGGCCGGCCGGGCCACCGCCGACGATGATGACCTGGTGGTGGACCGGTTGCGCCGCGTCCTGGTCGGGACTGTGGATGTAGGGGTAGACGGGATTGTTATAGCTGCTGGGCATCGGCAGTGCTTCCGGCAAGGGCTTATAGTTGCATTTGAGACTAATATAGAAATAAATGGGGGTTTAAGCAAGAGAAAAACGCGCATATAAGCTCGATTACCTGAAATTAATTATCGAGATATAGTTCTATATGCAACTAAAATATGCTAGATTGGCTCTTCATTTACTTTTACACAGGTGATTCAGGCGTATGGCCAAGAAACCCTTTGCATCCTCCGCCGACCTCGGCGAGAAGGTCGAAACCCTGGAAGTGCTGGCCGACGGCGTCTACGCCCTGACCGCCGAGGGCGATCCGAACGTGGGCGCCATCGAAGGCGAGGACTTCCTCATTGCCTTTGAGGCCCGCGCCACGCCCCGGGCAGCCCGGGACTGGCTGGCGAAGCTGCGCGAGCATACCGACAAGCCGGTCAAGTACCTGGTGCTGTCCCACTACCACGCGGTACGCGTGCTGGGCGCCTCCGCCTTCGGGGCCGAATCGATAATTGCCCACGAGAATACCCGGCTGTTGATAGAGGAGCGGGGAATGGAAGACTGGGCCAGTGAGTTCGGTCGCATGCCCCGGCTGTTCCGGGAGCCCGAGGGCATCCCCGGACTGACCCACCCGGATATCGTATTCAACGACCGCCTGGAGATACCCCTGGGAGGCGACCGCGGCGACCTGGTGCTGCAGTACTGCGGGCGCGGCCATACCGCCGGCGATATCTGCGCCTGGGTGCCGAAGCATAAAGTACTTTTTGCCGGCGACCTGGTCGAGGCGGCCGCGGCGCTCTATACCGGGGACGCTTTTCACTTCGACTGGTCCAGCAAGACCCTGGATGCGGTCAAGGCCTTCGAGGCGGAGGTGCTGATCGGCGGTCGCGGTGCCACCGCCCGCGGCAGGACGGCCGTAGACGCCGCCATCGAGCAGACCCGCGGCTTCCTGCAGGGCATGATCGACAAGGTCGGTGAGGTCCACAAGCGGGGCGGCTCGCTGAAAGAGGCCTTCGAGGCCACCCATGAACACCTCGCGCCCAGGTTCGGCATGTGGCCGATCTTCGAGCACTGCCTGCCCTTTGACGTGCAGCGCCTGTGGGATGAGATGGACGGTATCGACTGGCCGCGCATCTGGACCGCGGAACGGGACCAGGAGGTCTGGGACAAGCTGCAGGATTGATGTGGGCAGAGTACCGGACCCGGAACATCCATCGCAGGGATAACACTCATGGCATCGAGCGGTCGCAGGGATCTAAGGCTGAACAGCTTCCTGCCCTATGTGCTGTCCAACCTGGCCGAGCGCGTCAGCGACGGGCTGTCGCATATTTATGCGGATGAATACCAGCTCACCATTCCCGAGTGGCGGGTGATTGCCAACCTGGCGGAGCACGACACCCTCAATGCGCGCCAGATCGTTGAATTCACCACGATGGAAAAGAGCAAGGTCTCCCGCGCCGTCACCAACCTGTGTGCGAGGGGCCTGGTGAGCCAGCAGCGGGCCCGGGGCGACAGTCGCGCCAAGGACCTTTCCCTGACCGGTTCGGGGAGGGCGCTCTACAGGGGTATAGCCCCGAAGGTGCTGGCCTGGGAGCGGGAATTACTCGACGAGCTGAGCCCGGGTGAGTACCGCGATTTGATGTATGTACTGGAGAAACTTGGCAACCGCCTGAAGTCGATGCGGTAACCCCGACAGGACACTTAACTATGGCAGATCTATTTGAAAACCCGATGGGGTTGGATGGCTTCGAGTTTGTTGAGTTCACGGCGCCCGAAGAGGGGGTGCTTGAGCCAATTTTCGCCCTGATGGGGTTCACCCGGGTAGCTGAGCACCGTTCCAAGCGTGTGGCCCTGTGGCGCCAGGGCAGCATCAATTTCATCACCAACTATGAGCCTCGCAGCCACGCCTTTTACTATGGACGCGAACACGGCGCCTCTGCCTGCGGGATGGCGTTCCGGGTGCGGGACGCGAAGAAGGCCTACGCCCTCGCGCTGGCAAACGGGGCGGAGCCGGTGGTGGTCGAGACAGGCCCGATGGAATTGCGCCTGCCCGCCATCAAGGGCATTGGGGGTGCCACCGTTTACCTGATCGATCGCTATGCGGAAGGTGTGAGTATCTACGATATCGATTTCATGTGGCTGGAGGGCGTCGATCGCAATCCGGTGGGCTTCGGTTTTCACACCCTGGATCACCTGACCCATAACGTCTACCGCGGACGCATGCAGTACTGGGCGAACTACTACGAGAAACTGTTCAATTTTCGCGAGATTCGCTACTTCGACATCAAGGGTGAATACACCGGCCTGCTGTCCAAGGCGATGACGGCTCCCGATGGCAAGATACGCATACCCCTGAACGAGGAGAGCACCGGTGGCGGGCAGATAGAAGAGTACCTTATGGCCTACAACGGCGAGGGTATCCAGCATATCGCCTTCGCCTGCGATGATATCCTGTCCTGCTGGGACAAACTCAAGGCCGCCGGCCTCGAGTTCATGCCGAAACCCCCGGCCACCTACTACCAGATGCTGGAGGAGCGCCTGCCCGGGCACGGCGAGCCCGTGGCGGAACTGGAGCGCCGTGGCATCCTGCTCGACGGCAGTACCGCGGGTGAGCGGCCCCGACTGTTGCTGCAGATTTTTTCCGCCAACCTGCTCGGGCCGGTGTTCTTCGAATTCATCCAGCGCAAGGATGACGAGGGTTTTGGCGAGGGCAACTTCAGGGCGCTGTTCGAGAGTATAGAGCGCGACCAGGTGGCGCGCGGGGTGATCTCCGCGAACTGATCGTGGAAAACAGGATCAATGTACTGACCTACGCGGTACGCCAGCGCGTGCTGGCGAAATACTGCGGCCAGCTGGCGTTGATGCTCGCGCTGCTGACCCTGGTACCCCTGGGGTTT
>JAOUDU010000007.1 GCA_029859085.1 Gammaproteobacteria bacterium
CCGGATACCGCAAGCAGCGAAAACCCTTTTGGTCGCGGGATTACCAGCGAGGACATCCTCGATACGCTGGGATTTTTCGACAGCTGGGAAGACCGCTACAAGTACATCATTGACCTGGGCAAGGACCTGCCGCCCCTGCCGCCGGCCCTGCACACCGACGAGCGGCTGGTGCGCGGCTGCCAGAGCCAGGTGTGGATCGATACCCGCCTCGAGGACGGCCGCCTGCAGCTGGCGGTGGACAGCGATGCCTTCATCGTGAAGGGGCTGCTGGGGCTGGTGCTGGCCGCCTACAATAACAAGACCCCCGCCGAGGTGCTCGCTTTCGATATCGACAGCTACTTTGAACAGCTGGATCTGCTGCGCCACCTCTCGCCCACCCGCGGCAACGGCCTGCGGGCGATGGTGCAGCGGATCCAGGAGATAGCGCGCCAGGCAGGCTGAGCTTTCGCCGGCGAGGATGATGAATCGACAGGGCCGGTCTATTATCATTTGAGGTCCCCAACGCCACCACCGGCATATGAATCCGAGGAAATCTGCAATGAACGAGATGAACCGCCGCACATTTGTCCAGCAGGCCGGCCTGCTGTCGGTACTGGCCTGTCTGCCGGGAAGTGTGCTGGCACAGATTATCAGCAAGACGCCGCCCAACAGCCCTTTCGGCGCCGATTCGACGGCCGAACAGGTCACCGCGGGGCTGGACCTGTCCGGCAAGACCTATGCCATCACCGGTGCCAATTCCGGCCTGGGTTACGAAACCATGCGGGTGCTGGCGATGCGCGGAGCCCATGTGATCGGTATCGCCCGCACCATGGAAAAAGCGCAGGAGGCCTGTGCCTCGGTGGCGGGGCAGTGCACTCCCGCCTCCCTGGACCTCGCCGATTTCGAGTCGGTGGTGAACTGCGCCGGGATGATCCGGTCGATGGACATACCGCTGGATGGCCTGGTATGCAATGCCGGCATCATGGCCCTGCCTGAGCGCGAGCTGGTAAATGGCGTGGAGAAGCAGTTTGTGGTCAATCACCTGGGGCACTTCATCCTGATAAACCAGTTGATGGCGACGGTGATGGCTGCGCCCCAGGGACGGTTTGTGATCCTCAGCAGCAGGGCGCACCGGGCGGCGCCCGAGGATGGCATCCAGTTTGACGACCTGGGCTTCGCGCGCGATTACGCTGCCTGGACCGCCTACGGTCACTCCAAACTGGCCAATGCGCTGTGCTCGCTGGAACTGGCGCGGCGCCTGTCCGGTACCAGCACCACCTCCAACAGCGTCCACCCCGGTGTGATAAACACGAACCTGGGCCGGCACATGCCCTGGTACCTGCACGTGGCGCAGACCCTGTTTGGCTGGGCTTTCATGAAGAGTGTCGAGGAGGGTGCCGCCACCCAGGCCTATGTGGCTACCAGCCCCGGGCTGGTGGGCGTCAACGGCTACTACTTTGCGGATTGCAACCCCAACCCCGGCGAAACCCCGCAGATGCAGGACGAGGCCATGGCCCGGCGCCTGTGGCAGGTGTCCGAGGAGCTGACGAGGGATTACCTGCCCGCAGCACCCGCCGGGGCGGCTATTCCCGCATAACCCTCGCCAGCCGTTCCGGCTGGCGCCAGCGGCCCCCGAGCAGGCGCAGCAGGTAGGCAGCGGCGAGAGCGAGCAGCATCACCACAAACACCCACCAGGACACCATGGGCGCCAGTTTGCGCACGACTATCACGTAGTACTGCGCCACCAGCATCAGCCAGTGCAGGGAAACGGAAGTGACCATCACCCACCGGGTATCGCCGGCGCCGCGCAGTGCGCCGCCGGCGATGGCAATCGTGGCGTCAGCCAGCATATAGGTACACAGCCCGATCATCATGCTGCCGGCCAGTTCGGCAATCGCGTCAAATTCGGTCCCGGGCGTGCGGAATACGTTCACCAGGGTCATCCGGAACACCAGGAAGACTGTCGCCAGCACGCCGGCGTAACCCAGCGCGAGGATGAAGCCAGAGGAAATCACCTGGTTCGCGCGCCGCATGTCGCCCATTCCGACGAACCTGCCGATCAGGCTCATCACCGAAATACTCAGGCCTATCATGGGGATGAATGACAGCATATCCCAGTTGAACACGATCGCCATGGCGGCGCCCTGGGGCACCCCATATGACTGGAACAGCAGTAAAAACAGGTTGAAGGTGGCCATGTTCATGAAGCTCTCGAGGCCGGCGGGAAGTCCCAGCCGCAGGTAGCGCCGCAGGATGCCCGGGTCGAAACGGAAAGCCTGCGCCACCTGGAACTGGCGGCGGTGGCCCCGGGACAGGTAAAACGCAAAAAACAGTCCGACCCCGAAAACCGTGGCGATGACGGTGCCCAGCGCCGCCCCGGCGATGCCCATTTCAGGCAGGCCGAACCTGCCGAAAATCAGCGCCCATGAAAGGGGGATATTGACCGCCACCGCGAGTACGTCCGAGATCATTACTACCCGGGTGCGGCCGATGCCGGCGAAGTAGGACGCGAGGCAGGCCTTCACCAGGTTGAAAAAACTGGCGGTCATCAGTATCTGGAAATAAATCCGCTCCAGCGGCACCTGCGCCGGGTCGTGCCCGAGGTAGGAAAAGGCCCTGCCGCCAAAGTAGCCCGCCAGCAGCAGCAGCGGGATACAGGCCGTTGCCATCAGCAGGCCCTGGGTGACCACCCGCGGGCATTTGGCGAGGTTGCCCGTCCCGTAGTACTGGGCGACGAGGGCGCTCGCGTAGGAGATGACACCCGTAAACAGCGACAGGCAGAACGCGGTGGCCACTCCACCTCCCATGGTCGCGGCGATATGGGCGGCGTCCAGGTGGGACATGAACCAGCGGTCAGTGAACAGCATGACGGCGAAGCTGCCCTGGGATACCACCATGGGCAGGGACAGCCTGAGCAGTTCGCGCAGGGTGGTCAGTGACAGGATGTTCAAGAGCTCGGTCGCTGTGGGCAGTGTGAAGGGTGCGCCATGAGCCTCAGCTGACTGTCACGACACGGGGAGTGCGCGCCGGCATGCGTGTGGTCAATTCGTAGCCGATTGTCCCCGCGTGCCGCGCAATCTCGCCGACCGGCAGGCCATTGCCCCACAGTATGACTTCGTCACCTATGCTGACCCCGGGCAGGTCGGTCACATCGATGGTGATCATGTCCATGGAAACCCGGCCGGCGAGACCCGCCCGGCGGCCGTTTACCAGCACTGGCGTACCGTTGGGGGCGAGGCGCGGGTAGCCGTCGCCATAGCCGATGCAGGCGGTGGCGATGCGGCTGGGGCGCGCCGCGGTCCAGCTGGCGCCGTAGCCCACGGTTTCGCCAGTGGGCACGTCGCGCAGCGATATGACCGCCGAAGCAAGGGTCATCACCGGTTCCAGGGCCCGGGTGTTGGGATGGTCGCTGTCCAGGGGCGAGTTGCCATACAGCATGTAGCCCGGCCTGACCCAATCGTAATGGCTGCCTGGCCAGGCCAGCACGCCGGCGGAATTCGCAGCGCTGCGCGCGCCGGGCAGGTCGCGGCAGGCGTCATCGAACAGCGCCAGCTGCGCCCGGGTGAGGTCATTGCGGAGTTCGTCGGCACAGGCGAAGTGGGTGGACAGCACGATGTCGGGGTGCGCGTTCCGGCAGGCCCGCAGCCGCTGGTAGATTTTTCCCGCCCGGTCGGGTGGCACCCCGAGGCGATGCATGCCCGTATCCAGTTTGAGCCAGCAGCGCAGCGGCTGCGCCGGGCTGGCGCTCTCCAGCCACTGCAGCTGCAGTTCGTTGTCGATGGTTATCCAGATTTCCTGTCGCGCCGCCACCTCCAGCTCGGCTGCCTCGAACACGCCCTCAAGCAACAGTATGGGTGCGTTGATACCGGCATCGCGCAGGGCCTGGGCCTCCTCCAGGCAGGCCACAGCCAGCGCGTCAACCAGCGGGTCCAGCTCCCGCGCAACCGTCAGCGCGCCGTGGCCATAGGCGTTGGCCTTGACCACGGCCATGGCCTTCGACCGCGGGGCGAGCTGCCGGGCCAGCCCCAGGTTGTGGCGCAGGGCGGCGAGGTCGATCCGGGCCTGGTTGGGGCGTGCCATCAAAAATCGAATTTATGCGCGGAGTACAGCGTCTGGGCCGCCAGCCAGACGTCGCCGACCTTGCCGTCGCCTACCGGGCGCCCGTCGATCTCGATGACCGGCGCGATCTCCTTGCTGGAGCTGGTCAGCCAGACCTCGTCCGCCTGCTCCAGCTCGCGCATGGTCACCACGCGTTCCTCTACCGGGATGCTGCCGTCACGGCGCAGGATTTCCAGCAGCATCAGGCGGGTGATCCCAGGCAGTTTCTGCCGATCCAGCAGCGGGGTGGCGACGATACCGTGCCGGACCACGAATACGTTGCAGGCCGCGGCCTCGGTGAGTTCTCCGTCCTGGTTGTAGAGAATAGTCTCCTTGTGGCCCAGGGAGTGACCGTGCTGGTAGTGCATGACATTGCCCAGCAGCGCGGTGGACTTGATATTGCATCGCTTCCAGCGCAGGTCCTCGGTGGTGGCAACCGTGTAGCAACTGGCCGCGGCCTTGTCCGGTACTGGCGCCGGGGGGATTTCAAAAGCAAAGGCGTAGACGGTGGGTTTGATGCCTTGCGTGTAGGCGTGATTGCGCTTGGTATCGGCACCCCTGCTGACATGAATGTAGATACCGAGATTGCCGCCGCCGTTGCGTGAAATCAAATGGTTGGCTATTTCCCGCCATTCCTCGTGATCGACCCGCATCTCGATTTCGATCGCGTCGAGGCCGTCCTGCATGCGCGCCATGTGGGGGGTGAAGCCCACCAGCCGGCCATCGTAGGAGGGAATGACCTCGTAAATACCGTCACCGAACAGGAAGCCGCGGTCCATCGGCGAGATTCTCGCCTCGTCCATCGGCAGGTACACACCATTGAGATATACCGTGTTCATCGTGATTCCTTCTTTGTAGTAGTCAAATTCAGTGACCCGGGAAGCCCGTCAGAATACGCAATTCCTGGATTACACGCATGCCTTCAGTCGCCGGCAGCCCATCCTCGGTGAGGGTGTTTTCGCGGGTGACCCCGTCGACGCTGCCGCGAGTGGAGAGGTAGTCGAGAATATCCAGGGGTGAGATCGCCGCCAGCAGGTCGCGCCCGGACCATCTGGCCAGCAGCGCGATCAGGCCATAGGCCCCCCAGTTGGAAACATCCGCCACCAGCAGTTCGTCGCAGCCGGTGACGGAGGCGTGGATGTCCAGGCTGGCAATCGCCGCCCGGATATTGCCCATGCCGATCTCATTGCCGCCGTCGCCAATGGCGATGGTGGGGCAGCTGGCCAGGGTCAGGAACGGATCGAAGAAACGGCAGCGCGCCGTGATGTCCTCGCCGCGCATATTGTAGTAACGGCCGTCCTCGGCCAGGCCGGGGCGCTCGATGGAAATCACCGCCGCCGGATTCAGCCGGCGCAGCTGCTCCGCGGCCTCGGCGTTGGCGGCGGCGAGGTCCCGGGCCACCAGCGGCAGTACCCGGTAGTCCTTCGCAAGGGCATCAGACAGGGGAGGGCCGCAGGCGATCACCGGCTCCGCGCCGAGGGCCTGCAGGCTGTCATACAGGGCGATTGCTCCCAGCGGGCCGTCGGTTTCAAACGTGTCCGCCACCGGGAAGCCGGTGCCGATGATTACAGTGCCGCTGATGTCCCGCAACATCTGCGCCGCGCGCAAATAGTAATCCGGCAGCAGGGCCGAGCGCGCTACCTGCATGTTGCGCAGGTTGCGCGCTACCATCAGCGCCTCGATGGCCTGGCTCAGGGTGAGGTCGTTCAAGGTTGTCGCTCCAGTAGGGTCCGGCGGCCGCTCATGCTGTGCGCCAGGTGCAGTGCGTTATGGGCGCCGTGCGGGCTGATGGGGGCGAAGTGGACCGTGCCACCGGGCCGGAGTTGTGCCAGGCGCGCCGTGTCCAGGGACAGGGCCGAGCCGATCTTGGGGTAGCCGCCGATGGTCTGCCGGTCATTGAGCAGCACGATGGGCTGGCCGTCAGCCGGGATCTGTATGGCGCCGAGACAGATGCCCTCGGACAGTATGCCTTCGATATCGCAGGCGATGGCGGGACCCTCCAGCCGGTAGCCCATGCGATCGCAGCGCTCGGATACGGTGTAGCCGTGGCTGAAAAACCGGCGCTGCTCGAGCCGGCTGAAATGGGCCTGCTGGTAGCCCGGGATCACGCGCAGGGTCACCATGTCCTGGTAGCGCGGCTGGTGCTCCGGCGGAAGGTAATAGCACCTGCGCCCGCTTACCGCGGCGCAGGGCAGGCTGTCACCCGCTTTCAGTTTGTCGCCGCCCAGGCCGCCGATGTTTTCCCTGACCACCGTGGCGGTACTGCCGAAACTGGGGGCCACGCTGAACCCGCCGGCTGTCCCCAGATAGGCGCGGCAGCCGCGCTCGGCGAAATCCAGGCGGATATCGTCTCCCGCCTTCACCGGCAGCACTGCCCACAGTGGCATTTCCGCGCCGTTGATGGTCAGGGGCATGCTGGCGCCGGTAACGCAGATGAATGTGTCCACGGTGGGGCGGAAATGCCCCCCGCCAAAACTGATTTCGACAAGGGTGCTGCCGGGGTCATTTCCCAGCAGCCGGTTGCAGTAGTTGAACGCTTCCGGGTCCAGTGGTCCGCCGTTGGTCAGGCCGATACGGTGTGCGCCGAAGCGCCCGCGGTCCTGCAGCAGGCTGAGCACACCCGGTGCGATTACTTCCAGGCTCATGTCACCTCCCCGCCCAGGGCCAGGAAGCGCTCGCGGCTGACGGGCTCGAATCGCACCCGATCGCCGACGGCCACCGGCATCGGCGGCGTGGCGAGTGGGTCGAACATGCGGGTGGGGCAGCGCCCGATAAGGTTCCAGCCGCCCGGCGAGACAGCGGGATAGACCGCTGTCTGCCGGTCGGCGATAGCCACCGCGCCCCGCGGCACCTTCAGTCGAGGGGTGGCGAGGCGCGGTGCGGCGATGCGCTCGTCCACCTGGCCGAGATAGGCGAAACCGGGGGCAAAACCAATGGCATAGACGCGGTACTCGGTACCGCTGTGGATGCTGATCACGTCATCCACTGAGAGCCCCGCGCGCGCGGCAAGCGCCTCGAGGTCGGCGCCGGTCTCGGGGGAATAATAGACCGGCAGGATCACGGAGCGCCCCTCGAGGGAGGCGTTTTCGGCCAGGTCACTGAGCGCCGCGCGCAGCCGGTGGCCTACATCCAGGTGATCGGTCCTGAGGGCGTCATAGATGACCAGTATCGACGCGTAGGAGGGCACCAGGTCCACCAGGTCGTCGCCCAGCGCCGCCTCGATGGCTGCGCTGGCAGCGTGGACGCGGGCTGCAACCTCCGGGCTGGTTTCCCGTCCCAGATACAGTATCAGGGCGTTCTCGCCCGCCGAGTGCAGTTCCATCACCGTGTGTCAGTTTCCCTGAACCAGTGCGCGTATGGCCTGGATGGCCTGCACACCCTCGAGGTTGTCGCCGTGCACGCACAGCGTGTCCGCCTGCAGTGGCAGCTCCCGGCCACTGACCGTGGTAACGGTTCCCCGCTCCCGCAATTGCCCGACCTGCTCGAGCATGCGCTCCCTGCCGTGCACCGCGCCGGGCTTGCGCCTCGAAAGCAGGCTGCCGTCATCGTCGTAACAGCGATCGGCGAAAGCTTCAAACAGTACGCTGATACCCAGCGCATCGGCCTCTGTGCGATGTTGCGCCGCGGCTGGCGTCGCCTGCAGCATTAACGCCAGGGGGCGATGGTAGCCGGCAACGGCCTGCATGATCGCGGCCCTCACCTCCGGGTTCGACATCATGTCGTTGTAGAGCGCGCCGTGGGGTTTGACATAGGTAATTTCGAGGCCCTGGCCCAGGGCCATTCCCTCCAGCGCAGCCACCTGGTAGTGCAGGCATGCAATGAGTTCCTCGGGGCTGAGATTCATGCTGCGCCGGCCGAAGCCGACCAGGTCGGGGTAGGAGGGGTGGGCGCCGACCGTGACGCCGTGCGCTGCGGCCAGTGCCAGCGTCCTGCGCATGGTGACCGGGTCGCCGCCGTGAAAACCGCAGGCAATATTGGCCTGGTCGATATGGGGCATGACCTGGGCGTCCAGCCCCATGGTCCAGCTGCCATAACTCTCGCCCAGGTCGCAGTTGAGTAGCATGTTCCCTTCCTGTATTACATCACCGCCAGCTGGCTGTTGCGCAAATCGGTCACCAGCATGCAGCCCGGGCTGTGGGTTATCGCCAGCGGTGGCCTGGCCGCCTCCAGCGCGACCTGGGGCGTGACGCCACAGGCCCAGAACAACGGCAACTCGTTCGCGCCGACGGACACGGCATCGCCGTAGTCGGGCCGCGCCAGGTCATCTATGCCGATAAGTGCCGGGTCGCCCAGGTGGACCGGGGCCCCGTGCACCGCCGGAAAGCGGGTGCAGATCTGTATCGCGCGAATCGCATCCGCTGCATGGAACGGGCGCATGCTGACCACCATTTTACCAGCGAAAGGGCCCGCGCTGTTGCAGTCAATGGATGTGCGGTACATCGGCACATTGACACCCTCGGTGACATTGCGCACCTCCAGCCCGTCGGCCAGCAGGGCCTCCTCGAAGGAGAACGAGCAACCCAGGGCAAAGGTCACCAGGTTGTCATCCCACAGCGGCGTGATATCCGGTGTTTCCTCGACAAATTTGCCATCGCGAAACAACCTGTAGCTTGGCACGTCAGTCCTGATGTCGACATCCCCCAAAGGTGGTAGCGTGTAGTCGCCGGGCCTGTTTGACATGGCGACGAGGGGGCAGGGACGGGGGTTGAGCTGGCAGAAACGCAGGAAGTCATTGGCCCAGTCCGCGGGCAGGATCACGATGTTGCACTGGACGAAGCCGGCCGCGAGGCCCGAGGTGTTGCCGCGGTGCGCCCCGGAGCGAATGGCGTGGCGCAGTGCCTGGGGAGAAAGCGAGTCGTTCATGGTTTTCCTGTCGGGTGATCGGGTCGGCGCCGTCGGTTCCGGCGCAACGGCCGGGCGCGGGCGCCATGCCCCGGATTTTTTTCGGTGATTCAGTTTCGCACAGATTCACAAATCTGGATAATGTCCGCTTGTTGGTGAACCCCCCTGCGAGAATATGCTGTCCCGATTGCTCGACGTTGTCACGCCCCGCCCCGAGGGAGAGGACCGCTTTATCGGCGGCAATATGCACCCGGCCGCGTTAAGGGTCTACGGCGGGCAGGTGCTGGCCCAGGCGGTCAGCGCCGCGGTCGCGACGGTGGCGGATGACCGCGTCATACACTCCCAGCACGCCTATTTCCTGCGCCCCGGTGACCCGGGCACTCCCATAGTATTCGAAGTGGAGCGGGCGCGCGACGGCGGCAGCTTCAGTTCGCGACAGGTGGTTGCGTCGCAGCGGGATAAACCCATCCTGGTCGCCTCGATGTCGTTCCAGCAGGCGTCAAGGGGGGATGACTACCAGGGCGACATGCCGTCGGCGCCGGAACCGGAGTCCCTGCCCAACGAACGCCAGCTGAGCCTGGAAGCGGGCAGGCTCGACGAGAGTTTCATGATCACCACCGGCGAGGACCTGGATATTCGACTGGTGGACCCGATCGACTGGGGCCACCTGGAGCCTCGCCAGCCGCTGTTGCAGGCCTGGATGAAGACCACCGGCCCGGTGCCCGATAGCCGGGGCCTGCATCACGCCCTGCTGGCCTATTTGTCCGACGCGTTCCTGGTCGACGTCTGCCTGATCAAGCACGGCCGGAGTTTTGACGACCCCCGCTGGCAGATAGCGAGTCTGGACCACGCCCTGTGGTTTCACGCGGATTTTCGTGTCGATGAATGGTTGCTGCACGTGGTCGAGGCGGATCGTATCAGCGGGGGCCGGGGCCTGGGGCGAGGCAGTTTTTATACCAGGGACGGCCGGTTGGTGGCCAGCACCGTGCAGCAGAGTGTCATGCGCCTGCGCTGACACACTTGTGCCGGCACATTGTCAATTGCGCCGCGTTAAACCTATAGTGTCACCGTAAGTATGGCGTCACCCTCGAACGGGTGTCGATGAACCAGCCTGAGCAGCGAGGAGCACAGCATGCCGCATCCCAGCGTCACCGCGGAAACCTACCCCCACAAACCCGCCATCATCATGGGCGATTCCGGCGAGATGGTCACCTACCGAGAGTTGGACGAGCGTTCCAACCAGGGGGCCCAGTTGTTCCGTTCCCTGGGGCTAAAGGCCGGGGACCATATCGGCATGATGATGGAAAATACGCGCCAGTTCCTCGAAATTGTCTGGGCTGCACAGCGCGCCGGGATCATATTCACCCCTGTCAGTACTCACCTGAAGCAGGCCGAGGCCGCCTACATCCTCGAAAACTGCGAGGCTAAATTATTTATTGGCTCCCTCGGGCTGGCGGATATTGCCGAACAGATTATCGCCGCTTCGCCGGGCCAGATTGCGCATTTTTATATGGTCGGTGGCATCAAGCCCGGCTTCGAGTCCTGGGAGGAGGCCGTCGACCTGCAGCCCTCCACCCGTATCGCCGACGAGAGCAACGGCGTGCCGATGCTGTATTCCTCGGGCACCACCGGGCAGCCCAAGGGTGTGTTTGTGCCGCCGCACAGTAGCGATGTCAATGCCCCGCACCCGCTGGTGAGTTCCATGGGGGCGGCATTCGGATTCAGTGAAGAGACGGTCTACCTGTCGCCGGCGCCGCTGTATCACGCGGCGCCCCTGCACTACTGCATGATGGTGGCGTTCCAGGGCGGTACCGTGGTGGTGATGGAGCAGTTTGATGCCGAGCGGGCGCTGCAGCTCATCGAGGAACACCGGGTGACCCACAGCCAGTGGGTCCCGATCATGTTTATCCGCATGTTGAAACTCCCGCAGGAGGTGCGCGAGCGCTACGACGTCAGTTCGATGCAATTCGCGATTCACGCCGCCGCGCCCTGCCCGATCGAGGTGAAGGAAAAAATGATCGAGTGGTGGGGGCCTGTGATCGTGGAATACTATGCTGCCAGCGAGGGCATTGGCGTCACCATCATCGACTCCGCCAACTGGCTCACCCACAAGGGCTCGGTGGGCCCCGCCCTGGTGGGCGAGTTGCATATCGTCGATGACGATGGCAATGAACTTCCCCCCGGCGAAATCGGGACCATCTACTTTGGTGGCCAGCAGGCCAGCTTCAAATACCACAACGAGCCGGAAAAGACCGCGGGCGCCTACAATGAAAAGGGGTGGGCCACTACCGGTGATGTCGGCTACGTGGACAAGGAGGGCTTTCTCTACCTCACCGACCGCAAGAATTTCATGATTATCAGTGGCGGGGTAAACATCTACCCGCAGGAGATCGAAAACCTGCTGATCACGCACCCGAAAATTGCCGACGTCGCCGTGTTCGGCATCCCCCACGAGGAGTTCGGTGAACAGGTCAAGGCGGTAGTGGAACCCGTGAACTGGGCCGATGCCACTGATGAGGTCGCCATCGAGATCATGGAGTGGTTGCGGGACAAGCTGTCCCACATCAAGATTCCGCGCTCGCTGGACTTTCACCCCAAGCTGCCGCGCATGGACAACGGCAAGCTCTACAAGCGCCACCTGGTGGAGGAGTATCGCAGCGGGACGCGCAGTGATAACGGTCCCGGGCCGGGCAAAGATGCCTAGCAGTTTAAACCCGCCAGGTTGTTCACAGAGAGTCCCGCCAAATTAACGCCCGCCGGGGGCTGGAGCTAGCGGGTTCGGCCGGCGGGAGGTGCAATTCGCCCGCTTCCCCGATAATCGCGAACGAATTGCACCTCCCACCACCCAAACCCTCGTTCCGGCTTTAAACCGGAACACTCTCCGGCTCAGGAGCCGGGATCAAGGGTCTGGCTGGTAAAGCGTTTTCGTCCGCGATTATCGGGGAAGCGGGCGGAAACGCTTTACCGGCCGGAGCCGATAGCACGAATAATCCCCGGAAGTCGGAGCCGCGATCCACTTTATGCCCGGAGTGCACATTCTGCGCGGAAATCACAGCCAGGGTTGGCTGTTCATCCGGACTGGGGCGCGGCAGCCTGCCCGTTGGCGGCAACGGCAGGTTTTGTGTGGCTCTTCCGCGTGGCCCCGAAGGGGAGGTACAGGGTGGGCAGCACGAACAGGGTGAACAGCGTACCCACCAGCATGCCGGTGGTTATCATCAGGCCGATACTGAAGCGGCTCTCGGCCCCGGCGCCGGAGCCCAGTACCAGGGGCAACACGCCCAGTACGGTCGCGAATGTGGTCATCAGCACGGGGCGAAGTCGCAGCGCAGCCGCCCTCGACACGGCTTCGTGCCGGTCCATTCCCTGCAGCGCCAGGTGGTTGGCGAAATCGACGATCAGGATACCGTGCTTGCTGATCAGGCCTATCAGGGTCAGCAAACCCACCTGGGTATAGATGTTCAGGGTTACGAAACCCAGGGCAATCGGTACCACCGCGCCAAAAATCGACAGGGGTACCGAAACCAGCACCACCAGCGGGTCGCGGAAACTGTTGAACTGGGCTGCCAGCACCAGGTAGATGAGAATCATCGACAGCCCGAACAGGATCGGAAACGAGGCGCTCTCCTGGGCCAGGCGGCGGGAACTGCCGGTGTAGCCATCGCGAAAATTGGCCGGAGCAATCTGCGCCAGCTTGTTCTTCAGGAAAGCGAGGCCGGTACCCACGCTGTTGGGCGGCATCATTATGCCTTCCAGCGTCGTGCTGTTCATTTGCTGGTACTGGGTGCGCGTATTCGGTTCCACCGAGGCGGACAGCGAAATGATCGACGACAGGGGCACCAGTGCGCCGCTGCCGGTGCGCAGGTAGTAGTCCTCAAGGGCCTGGTCGGTCAGGCGAAAGCCCGGTGCGGCCTGGGCAATGACCTTGTAGCTGCGGCCATCGCGGGAAAAGCGATTGGTGTCGGCTTCGCCGAGCATGGTGGACAGGGTATCGCCCACCGCCTCCATTGATATTCCCAGCCTGGCGGCGCGTTCGCGGTCGATGTTGACCTGGATCTCGGGCCGGTCGAACTTGAGGCTCTGGGTGATGTAGACGAACAACCCGGACGCGCGGGCCGCCTCGAGCAGCTCCTGACCGACCCGCTCGACGTCCTGGTAGTCGGCGGTGGATGCGACTACGAAACTCACCGGTAATCCCGAGTCAGATCCCGGCAGGGACGCCGAGCCGAAGACAAACACTTCCAGGCCGGCCACACTGTTGAACTTGTTCTGCAGCTCCGCCTGGATGGTTTCCTGGTTGCGCGTGCGCTGGTCCCAGGGCACCAGCGAAACGCCCCCGAGGATGAAAGCGTTGTCCGCCACCTGCCAGGAGTGGCTCGCTTCGGGCACCTGTTTCCACAGCTTTACCAGCTGGTCGAGGAAATAGCTCGTGTACTCGATGTTGGCGTGGCGCGGAATATTGGACATGACATACAGCTCGCCACTGTCTTCAGCCGGTGCGAGTTCCTGCTGGGCCAGGGCGAAGAGCAGGGGAATGCTGGCGACGATTGTGAAAGCGAAAAGCAGGACGGCACCGCGGTTGCGCAGGCATTTGTCGAGCAGCTTGCGGTACTTTACGACCACCTGTTCGAACCTTGCATCCAGCCAGCTGGCGAAACGGGCCTGTTCCTTGTGTCCCTGCAGGACGCGGGAGCACATCATCGGGCTCAGGGTCAGGGCGACGATACCCGAGATAAACACGGCGCCAGCCAGGGTCAGGGCGAACTCGCTGAACAGGGCCCCGGTGAGCCCGCCGATGAAGGCAATCGGCGCGTACACCGCGGCCAGGGTGACGGTCATTGCCACCACCGGCCAGGCGACTTCCCTGGCCCCGGACAGCGCCGCTTGCAGCGGACTGGCGCCCTCCTCGATATGGCGGTGCACATTTTCCACCACCACGATCGCATCATCCACCACCAGGCCGATGGCAATCACCATGGCCAGCAGTGTCAGCAGGTTGAGGGAGTAGCCCAGGGCCAGGACCAGGCACAGCACGCCGATCAGTGACAGGGGTATGGTGACGAGGGGGATGATCACTACCCGCAGGGAGCCCAGGAAAAGGTAGATGACCAGCACCACGATCAGCGCCGCCTCCACCATGGTGGCGGCTACCTCCCGCAGGGCCGCTTCAACAGCCACGGTGCCATCCCAGTTGAGCTGCAGCTTCATATCGGCGGGGAGGGCGGCTTCCATTCGCGGAATCAGGTTCTTCACGGCCCTGCCCAACTCCAGCGGGTTGGCGCCGGGTGCCGGGTTGATCGCGATAAACATTGCCGGCTCACCGCTGGAATACGAGCGGAAATACGAATTTTCGTTGCCCAGCTCGACGTCGGCCACATCGCCCAGGCGAACCCGCTCATCGCCGTCCTGCTTAACGGCGAGTTCGGCAAAGGCCTCCGGGGTCTGCATATCCGTGCGGGCGTCGACTTCAACCCGGATCAGTTGGCCCTCGGTGGCCCCGGTGGAGGATATGTAGTTATCCCGCCTGATTGCCGCGTTTATATCCTCGGCGGTAACCCCCAGCGCCGCCATGCGCACGGGGTCAAGCCATATGCGCATGGCCGGGTAATTGCCGCCGATGATGCGGGCGCTGCCCATGCCGTCCAGCGTTACCAGCTCGGGCTGTATATTGCGCATCAGGTAATCGGTGACCTGCCCGATGCTCAGCTCCCGGCTGGAAAAGCCCAGGTACATCAGTGCGTCTCCGCCCTGGCTGGTGGTGACGATGGGATCCTCGATCTCGCTGGGCAGTTCCGAGCGTGATTCGCTGACTTTCGCAATAACCTCCGACAGGACATCGCTGCTGTTCTCCCCCAGCTTGACATAAACCTGGATCTCGGACGTGGAGGGGTCGCTGGTGGCGGTCATGTACTCTACGCCGCGGGCGCCGGCGATATGCGCCTGCAGCGGGGTGGTCACGAACCCCTCGACGGTGCGGGCGCTGGCGCCCTGGTACTGGGTGGTCACGGAGATGACGCTGCGTTCAAGTTCAGGAAACTCGCGGATTTGCAGGCCGCCGGCGGAGGACAGGCCCAGCAGCAGCAACAGGCTGCTGATCACGATCGCAAGTACCGGGCGCTGGATGAATATATCGGTAAAGCGCATCACAGTCCTTCCAGCGCTACCGTTTCATCGACGACGACCCTGGCGCCCTTGAACAGTTTGTTCTGCCCGGAACTGGCCACTCTTTCCCCCGCAGCCAGCCCTGTGGTTATGGCGACACGGCCGTCGCGGCTGGCACCGGTTGTGACCACCCGCGGCATTACCGCCAGTCCCTTTTCATCCTGCTGCAATACATAAAGGGTGTCGCCCTGCAGGGAGTAGGTCACCGCCGCTTCCGGTATGGTAACGACCGTCCTGGGCTCACCCAGGAATATCTCGAGCTGGGCAAACATGCCGGGCAGTAAATTGCTCCCGGGCTCCAGTGCGGCCCGCAACAGCAGGTTGTTGGTCTCGGCGTCGACCTTGGCATCTATAGCCCGCAGGGAGGCTTTGAAGACCTTTCCCGGATATGCATTCACACGGACCGCAATGGCCTGGCCCAGTTGCAACTGGGGAAAGTTGTTTGCCGGAACCGTGAAGTCGATCTCCAGTTCCGATAAGTCCTGCAGGGTGGTGATGCTGTCGCCGGGATTGAGGTAGCTGCCCAGCTTTGCGTGCACGATACCGATAGTGCCGCTGAATGGCGCCTGGATACGCTTTTCATCCAGGCGGGCCTCCGTCTCGGCCAGCTGGGCCTCGGCCTGCTCCAGGTCGGCCCGGGAGCGGTCGTACTGGCTCTGGGGGATGGACTTCTGGACAATCAGTTTCTGGTCCCGCTCGAACAAAATCCGTGCCAGTTGCAGGCTGGCAATCTGGTTCTCGCGACTGGCCTTCTCCAGCCGGTCATTCAGGGTGATCAGCAGGTCGCCCTGTTTGACCCTGTCGCCGGATTTGACATCGACCGAGGTGACCTCGCCGCTCGATTCCGAGCTGAGCTCGACACCGCGCACGGCCCTCACGGTGCCGATGGCGGCGATGGAGGTGTCCCACTGGGCTGTCTCGGCGACGGTTGCAGTAATGGTGACCGCTCCCGGACTGAAATCCATGGCGGACATCGTTGAATACTGGCGATAGAGATAGGCGCCGACGCCGCCGAAAATCAACAGTAGCAGCAGGGCGACAGACAGGTAAGCGCGCAAGAAAAAGACCTCGTGATGCAATCCAGTGAGTTAATTATTGTTGCAGTGTCGCCAGATATTAGGGGTTTTCGCTGCCGAAAGCACCCTCCGGCCCAAGATTTTGCATGTCGTGCCGGGCTTGGCCCCGGCGAATCGGGGCAGGCGTTGATAAGCGTCAAAATACGGTGTTTTCACCGCCTACAAACTGCTGGGAGTGCAAACTCATTTGCATTATGCTTTCGTGCAGGTGTTGTTTTTTTCCGGACCCTAGCTGAGAGGTGCCATTGTGGGTAACGCACGCAAGCTCAAGAAGCTCGAGCGAACGATGAACAAAAGCCGCAACTACGACGAGTGGAAGGCGGCCGCGATAGAGCACGACGAGCTCTCGGGCAAGCGGCGCTGGCGCGAGATCGACCAGACCACCCAGTACGATTACGCCCAGATTCGCCTGCGCCTCGACCGCATACGCAGCCTGCGCGCGCGCCATGACCATCACGGCCTGCTATTCACCCTCAATGAAGGTATCCACGGCAATATGGCCGGGATGGGCCGCAGCAGCCTCTACCGCCAGGCCAAGTTCGGCACCAAGAAGCTCATCGAGCAGTATATCGACGAGGTGGATGACTCCCTGCGCTACCTGGCAGAACTGGACGACAGCCTGGTCGATCCCCAGCAGAAACTGGATTTTTTCTACCGGGCAAACATCTGCTTCGGGCGCTCTGCCCTGATGCTCAGTGGCGGCGGCGTGCTTGGTTTTTACCACCTGGGGGTGGTCAAGACACTGCTTGAGCAGGGCCTGCTGCCCAGGGTGATATCCGGCTCCAGCGCGGGTTCACTGGTGGCCGGCGTGGTGGGGACCCACACCGACAAGGAGCTCGAGCACTTCTACCGCCCATCCAACGTACTGTTTGAGGCGGAGCGGGAGGCGAGCGTGTTTTCCCGTATGTTCTTCGGCGCCAACCCCCAGATCGACGTCGGCGACCTGGGGCGCCTGATCGCCCGGATGATTCCGGATATGACATTCCAGGAAGCCTACGAGAAAACCGGTCGCCAGATCAGTATTACCGTCGCGCCGGCTGAAACTCACCAGCGCTCCCGCCTGCTGAATTCGATCACCTCGCCCAACGTCTACGTGCGGGCAGCGGTGATGGCCTCCTGCGCGGTACCCGGGGTGTTCCCCCCGGTGATGTTGATGGCCAAGAACGTGCACGGCGAGGCCCAGCCATACCTGCCAACGCGCCGGTGGGTGGATGGTTCGATCGCCGATGACCTGCCCGCCAAGCGTTTGTCCCGGCTTTACAGCACCAATCACTATATCGTCAGTATGGTCAACCCGATCGCAATTCCCTTCCTTAAAAAAGAGGGCAGCCGCAGCGCGCTGGGCTCGGCGCTGGGCAGCCTGGGCGTGGGCATGGGCCGGGAACTGCTGAATTTTTACCGGGGCGTGGTGCAGCGGCAGGGCGATAACTGGCCGCGCTTCAATATGCTGATGAACAGTGTCCACGCTTTGATAGACCAGGAATACAGCGGCGATGTCAATATCGTGCCCAGCTTCCGCTGGTACAACCCGGCGAAAATACTGTCACACCTGTCCGAGAAAGACCTGATCGAGCTTATGGAAGGTGGCGAACACTCCACATATCCCAGCGTCGAGGCCATTCGCATCTGCACCAAGATCAGCCGCACCATGGAGGAACTGCTGACCCGGTTTGAAACCGGCGACCTGCGCCCGGATGCGGCCTCGGTCCACCGGCCCCGGACGTCACGCCGCCGACCCCCGCCCACCCGGGCCGACCGGGCCTCGCTGCGCGCGCAAGCGGGTACTGCGAAAAATCCCCCGAAAAAAGGGGCTGCGCGGAAAAAAACCGCGGCCGGCAGGAAAGCCCCGGCCCGCGGCAAGGCGGCCAGTGCACCCCCGGAGGGGGAGCCAGGCAAGCAGCGGGCCGCT